>NZ_LWFU01000765.1:0-1988 GCF_001635135.1 Oleiphilus sp. HI0080 | reverse complement strand
TGATCTTCATCATGATCAGTAACCACTACCCGATGACCTATTCACACGAATACGGCTGGGCGGTATTGGCAGCGATTATGTTTATTACCGGCTTTGCGCGTCATTTCTTCAACTTGCGGCATCGCGGTCAATTCAAACCGATGATTCTTGTCATTGCAGCGCTTTTACTCGTTGCACTTGCGGGCGTTATGGCGCACACCAAAAAAGTGGTTGTTCCATCTACAAATGCAACGGTCGTCAGTGATACCAAGGCAATGGAAATCGTTGCCGCTCGCTGCGCCAGCTGCCATGCAGTACAACCAACGCAGCCGGGGTTTGAAGCTGCAGGCGCACCAGCAGGTGTTGTACTTGAAGAACTCGATACGGTTGTCGCGATGAAGCAAAAACTCATTGAAGTAACGCAGTCTGGGTATATGCCACTGGCGAACATGACGCATATGACGGATGAAGAACGTCAATCCGTCATAGACTGGCTCTCTTCCAAATAGAACCATCAACAGCATCATACCTATAGGGGGCAAACGCCCCCAACTTTCCTGCCAAAAATCGCCGCACTACCCGATGAGCGCACCAAGCTCGGCAGCACTTGCGGCAACTTAAAAACCCAAAAAAGCCGATCTCTCTTCTTGGAAATATTGGAAAATCAACTAACGTTAATCCAGCATTCGTATGCGTTGAATTCTGATGATAGGTAACTATGCGAGACGAAGCCAAGCACGACTTAAGCCATCCTATTGAACTTGCGAAAGATCGTCTTTTTGACCTTATCAGCTCAGAGTTTATTGTCTCTGTCGCCGACATAAATGGAAAGATCGTCGCAGTAAGCGACGAGTTTTGCAGAATATCCAAGTATTCCAGAGAAGAGCTGATCGGTAAAAACCATGCCATAGTGAACTCAAACACCCACCCGACCGCTTTTTTTCAGGAATTTTGGGAATGCATTCTTTCCGGTAAAACTTGGCGGGGAGAAATCTGTAACCGCGCGAAAGACAAATCCTTATATTGGGTGGACAGCGTTGTCGCGCCTCTGCCGGCAGAGAACGATGAAGAAAGATTGTTCTTTTCTATTCGATGGGACATCACCGAACAAAAACAGCTGCATCGAGATGCCCTCCATGCCAAAGCGCTTCTCGACCGCTCAGAGGAACTCTCAGGTGTTGGAACTTGGGAGCTAGACCTGCAAACGAACGAGTTGTACTGGTCAAACGAAACACTTCGCATTCATGGTTTGGAACAAGGGCAAACACCCTCACTGGATGAAGCGATCAACTATTACGCGCCTGAAGCGCGTCCGATCGTCCTTTCTGCCGTTAATCAGGCGATGGTCGATGGCAGCACTTGGGATTTTGAATTACCGCTGATCACGCAATCCGGCGAGCGCATATGGGTGAGAGCTGTTGGGTCACCAGAGTTCGAACAAGAAAAGCCACGCTTGCTGTATGGTGCGTTTCAAGACATCACCGAACGAAAAGCGCGCGAAGAAGAGCTGCTATCGGTATTTCAACGGATGAAGCTGGCAACCTCAAGCGGACAGATCGGCATTTGGGAGTACAACCTGAAAACGGGAGTGCTTTCATGGGATGAGACCATGTACAAGATCTACGGCCTCTCTCCTTCGGAAGGCAACGAAGCGTATGAGCTTTGGGCAAGCCACCTTCATCCAGACGATCGACCGCAAGCTGAAAAAGCAGTTGCGGCGGCTATCAATAATTTACAAGACTTCGATACCGAGTTTCGCATTATCAAGCGTGATGGCAGCATAAGCCATTTGCGGGGCCGAGCCCACGTAAACCGCACGGAAGACGGCACACCCACTAACATGATGGGGGTGAATTGGGATGTATCTGAACATAGAAAGCTGGAAGAGACCCTATCAAAACAGAAAGAGCTGCTTCATGTTACGCTAGAATCGATTGGGGATGCGGTCATCGCGACCGACCTGAACCAACGCGTTGTATTCCTAAACTACATGGCCGAGCTGATGACGG
>NZ_LWFU01000764.1:0-643 GCF_001635135.1 Oleiphilus sp. HI0080 | reverse complement strand
CTATCGAATAAATGGATCCTTCGTTGAAATTATGGCTATTCTTGGCGGACAAGATGCAGATTCGTGGCTTTAATAATTGACGCGAATGCCTGCTTACCTCGTGAAGTTAACAGAGCAATAGCGATGCTTCGAGGTCCGCTCTTAACCAAAAAGCCGTTGTGACTTTTCGACGATCGGCATGTCTGCTATTTGGTGACAGCGGATGTGAGTTTTCGGAGAGTTTTTAGTAAAGGTATTTACGCGCTAGTTCTTCGACTTCTGGGTTGAGTACTTCAACATCGTTCATATCAATTCGCTCCGACAAGCCTTCTGCGATATGTCGCATCGCGTCAAGACGAGCATGTTTCTTATTGTTTGCAGCAACAACATGCCAAGCACGTTTGGCTGCAGACGTTCTGTCTAGCATGTCTTCAAAGGCGTCTTGATACGCCTCCCAATTCTGCCGGTTGAGGATGTCGTCGGGTGTGATTTTCCAGCGCTTTTTTGGTTCGTTCATTCTTTCTTTGAAGCGCTCTAGCTGTTGCTCTTTGTCGATGCTGAGAAACAGTTTGATGACAATAATTCCGTCATCCACCATTTGTTGTTCAAACTCGTTTATTTCCTTATATGCACGCTGCCAGGTGCTTTTGTTTACGAGTTGATC
>NZ_LWFU01000763.1:0-1020 GCF_001635135.1 Oleiphilus sp. HI0080 | reverse complement strand
TGGAACGGGATCAAAACCACCATCACAACCAGGATGACAACGCAAAATACGCTNTAACGCCAGCCAAGAACCCTTGAAAGCTCCATGAGCTGACACAGCTTGTACCGCATACTCGGAGCAGGTCGGTAAGTACCTACATGAGGGCGGAAAAAGAGGACTTATCGCATATTGATAAAACCGAATTAGCGCCAAAAAAATTGTTTTCAAGGCGAGTCTCTTTAAGCGTCAGAAAAACCGGGGGGAAGTGTACTACGATTTCGCTTTTTGTTTTAGTTTTCGCCAAACATATTGCAGCTCTTTACTTATTTTTTCGGCTTCGGCTTGATTACTACTGTGTTTAGCGAGCAGAACTATGTCGTAAGAGGGAATATCTTGTTTATGATGTCGAAAACTCTCGCGTAAAAGGCGTTTTACTCTATTACGGTTTACGGCTAAGCGAACGTTCTTTTTCGCAACGATAATACCGAGACGAGGGTTGGTGTCATGCCGCTTTCGGGCGAGGCAGAGGAAGAATTGAGTAGAAATTTTGATATCGACGCTACTGAATACTTCAGAGTAGTCTTTAGCATTCAGTAAGCGTATCGATTTTGGAAAAGTTTTGTCAGACGTTTCCGTCATCGCTGGGAGCACTTAAGCGCTCAATACTTTTCGTCCTTTCGCTCGGCGACGAGCAAGAACTTGACGGCCATTTTTAGTAGCCATGCGTGCACGGAAACCGTGTGAACGCTTGCGTTTAAGAACGCTAGGTTGGAATGTTCTTTTCATTTGCAATACTCACAAATTGTTTAAGCAAAAATTCAGGGTGCGAAAGTGTATGGTTTTTAACCCTTATACGCAAATGTTTTTTTCACTGATCTTTAAGTTTTCATCACTTATTTACTAGTAAGAAAGAAAGATCTTTTTATGTAATAGATATTATTAACGAACCCAATTTTTGTGAATAAGTCTTTTTCTTGGAATAAAATTAACAACTTAGGGAAATAGTAAGTACACGCTTAACCTTGTAGACAGTGTATGTAT
>NZ_LWFU01000762.1:0-479 GCF_001635135.1 Oleiphilus sp. HI0080 | reverse complement strand
AAATAGATTATAGTTTTCAGGATGTTATAGAATTTATGTCAGCCGGATTTGGTGCGCGCAGCGGGATACTCACGCTCACAATTAAAGATAAGGCCGTTCTTTATGCGGCTTACATGCCATTCATTGAAAACGGTGGTTTGTTTATTCCTACGGGTAAAAATTATCATCTTGGTGATGAGGTGTTTTTGCTGCTTAACCTGATGGACGAGCCAGAAAAGATACCTGTTGCTGGTAAGGTTGTTTGGGTAACCCCAAAAGGCGCTCAGGGCAACCGAGCCGCAGGCATCGGTGTCCAGTTTAATGGTGAAGACGAAACGGCTAAGAATGTGATCGAGACGAATCTCGCGGGTGCCTTAACGTCGGATCGACCAACCCATAGTATGTAAGCATCAACCCCTATGTTAATTTGGCGCTCCTCAGGGTGCGCCTCCACAATCTTCCATGTAAACTGCCCTGCGAAATCTTTCATCTTATGAGGC
>NZ_LWFU01000761.1:0-463 GCF_001635135.1 Oleiphilus sp. HI0080 | reverse complement strand
GCTAACGCCTGGGTATTTTGTTGTTGGAAAATCAACTTTGAGTGCTGTGCTGGCATTTTCCCAGCCTTTCGGTTTGCTGATTAGACTGAGATTGGCACTGCCTCCGGCTCGATAAAGTCGTCTCTGCCAGCTATCTTCAAAGTTTAACAGGCTGGGTATTGCCTGATTTCGTTTCGAAAGTGTTGCGGCGCCAATGGCGGGGACTGTTAAGGACGACAGTAGCAGCGCGAGGGATATCACTCGGACACATGCTTTTGGCACGGGATTGAGCTGTCGACTAGCGCTAACAGCAAGGGCACAGACAATGCCAACAAAGTTATAGTAGATGTCTGTGAAGCTTGCGCTTCGCCCAAGTGCTGGCTGAATGAGCTCAATCGCGATGCCTGTCGCAAAGAGCGAGCCGCCGATTTGGGCTAGCCGAAATCCAGTTGTTTGTTGTTCTGACTTGAGCAGGGAAATCAAG
>NZ_LWFU01000760.1:0-407 GCF_001635135.1 Oleiphilus sp. HI0080 | reverse complement strand
ATCCAAAGCTTGTATTAACATATAAATTCCAAGCACGTAGTAAAACTCATTAGTAAGCCCAAACTGAAACAAGGCAATAATCACCACAGGGATCGTAACCACTACCGCCCCAATGTAAGGAATAACGACCGACAAACCGACCAGAATTGAGAGCAGCGCAGCGTAGTTTAGCCCGAACGCAAAGAAGCCAGCGTAAGTACAAATTCCAACAACGAGAATCTCCACCGCCTTACCACGCAAATAATTTGCGAATTGTTGATTCATCTCCGACGATACCTGTGTAATCAGGCGACGATTTTTGGGTAGAGCTTTAGAGACCCCACTAAGGATCACATCCCTATCTTTCAACATAAAAAAAACAAGCATCGGTACAACAACAAGGTAGATTAGTGCGGTAACGACCACAG
>NZ_LWFU01000759.1:0-12847 GCF_001635135.1 Oleiphilus sp. HI0080 | reverse complement strand
ATCAACTCTGAAATAAACTCGCTACTTGGATTCGAAAGCACGCCTGCATAATGTTTAAGCTTATAGCGTGGTGAGAGGGTCACATCGCCCTTGTAACTCTGAGAAAGCAACGAATACATTTGGCCTGAAGTTTGTCGAACGATGGAGTTTGTTGTGTTTTTCCGAAGATAATCAAAAACCGCTTCACCATGAAAGCGCAGCTCCCCTTTCAAAATTCGTGCAGGTAAATGATGAAGTTTGTTGGATTGCTCATGCTCTTCTTTTAGAAATGGAACAACATGAGGATTCGTCTGGCTGACAATACTGAAGTTCACATCATGCAGATGCCTCAATCGTTCAATAGGTAAATCGGACACGACACTGCCATCGACCCAACGCAAGCGAGGCATATAGGGCGATTGTTGCCCAGTTTCATCTTTTTGTTGTAGCTGAACGGGCGGAAAAATTGTTGGAACCGCACAAGATGCCAGTGCAGCACTCCACATCAGCAGGTATGGCGAGGTATAGCCACTGAGTAATCGCTCTTTTTGATGATGTTTTACAGGAGAGACAGAAATATTGACGCTGCGCCCTGTGCGCTCAAAAGCCTCCTGCATCGTATAATCGCCGATGTAGTCACGAATCGTTTCTTGTAACTGGCGCTGCTCCATAAAACCTTTACCTCTCAGGCCACTCAGCAAGCCTGCCCATTTCCATGGCTTCAGAGACAAAGCATTCGGATCGAAAAACTCAGGCAGCTCTTCATCAGTATGAGTGCCCAACAATGCAGCAATAATAGAACCGGCACTTGAACCTGCAATTACCTGTGGCAAGAGATCCCTCTCCCAAAGCGCTTTTACCGCACCGAGATGGAAAGCACCTAAGGATGCTCCTCCGCTCATGAGGAGTGCAGGACGCCCATAGCTGAGCAATATGGCTTTGAAGAAGTCGAGCTTTTGCGCTGGAAGCAGCGCCGATTGGGGATGATCACATAAGTAACGTAAGGCGATGCAAACTTCATCGACATAATCATCAATCAAACGTTTGGTGCCGAAATAGCTCTGGTTGTACAAGCGAGGATCGCCCATATTACCAAGATCGTGATGCAAGCCCTCTCTTAAAGCACGGCTGAGCCCGGACAGATCGTTTTCGAGTCGTAAGTTTCGCAGAGCGTGCATACGCTCTGACAATACTTCAAAGTTATAGATATCGGAGTATGGATCGAGTTTCCATTGCTGATGATCTAGCGCCTCATCTAAAGTCTGAGCAATCTCGGACCATTGCTCATAGCTATTTGCTTGAGAAAGATATCGTTGTAACTTATTGATATGCGCCTGTTTATTGATCACTCAGCCTTCCTATATTCTTCAAGTGTTCAATAAATATAGATCAGGCAGACGAGCACAAATGTGCATTTGATGTGCTTTGATGTGAAGCAATGTAAAACCACCGGTTTATTAGGTGGCTGTTCACAGTTTTCGGACTTAGTTAGAAATCTTCCAAATAGAGATCGTCAGCCGCAAACTCATCTACGACGGCACCATCTCGAATTAAAAACTCGCGATTCTGCAAATACGCGTTACGGATGAAAATATAGGGATCATTCCCTGTTATTAAGCCCTCAACACTCAGAAGATCTGCGCGAAGATCCGTATACTTTAGGCCCTGAATTGCGAGCCTCTCTACGGTCGAAAAACTCTCTACATAGTTCAAAGGCTCGGTATACGTATCGGCTGCACGCCCAAAGGAATCGCGTATCGTCGATGGACCAAAGAACGGCCAGACAACGTATGCGCTGTTCTCATAGCCCCAAACTGCCAACGTTTGGCCAAAGTCTTCTTCGTCATTTCGCAGACCAAAATGTGTTGCAACATCTATAAAGCCCGCTAAGCCAACCGTTGTGTTCCAAATCACCCGATTGAGAGTCACCACAGAATTATGAAATTTACCTTGAAGCAAACTGTTCGCAAATGTTTCTACGTCATCAAGGTTATTGAAGAAATTCGTTACGCCTTGATTCAAAAACGATGGCATCACGAAATCGTAAAACTGCGCGACAGGCTTAGCGAGATAGATATCGAGCTGCTCGTTAAAACTGAACATCGCCCGGTTGAACCCTTCATACGGATCAACATCCTCTTCGTCTTCTACCGCGGACGCTGAAAGCGTTATTAGCATAAGAAGCGCGAAAGCGAGAATATATCCCTTTTCTCTTTTAATCCGTTGAGCTAAGTTCACAAGGCTGTCGAGTTCCGTTTAGGGTCTTTTTGCTTCAGGAAGCGCATTTCTTGACGATTACGCTGCCCACTGAATAGCCGGCACCAAAAGAACAGATAACCCCGGTATCTCCCACATTAAGGTCATCACGATGCTTGTGAAATGCAATGATTGACCCTGCAGAGGACGTATTTGCATATTCATCTAGAATTACAGGCGCTTCCAAAGATTCTGCTGGCCGTCCAAGTACTTTTTTAGCAATCAGCTGGTTCATATTTAAGTTGGCCTGATGAAGCCATAAACGCTTTATACCTTCCGGTGCAAAACCATTCTCGGATAGATGCTCAACGATCATATTCGCAACCATTGGCGAAACTTCTTTAAATACCTTTCGCCCCTCCTGAACAAACAGCTTATCCGCTTGTCCTTGAGCTTCAGGAGCGCAGCGATTCATAAAACCAAAGTTGTTTCGAATATTATTCGAAAACAGGGTTTTTAATTTGGCACTCACCACTTCGTAATACGTATCGACGGCCATTAGATCTTGCCGCTCAACCAGAATTGCGGTTGCAACGTCACCGAAGATAAAGTGGCTATCTCTATCTCGGAAGTTTAAGTGTGCAGAGCAGACTTCTGGATTAAGTACAAGCACTGAGCGAGCCGTTCCTGCTTTCACAAGGTCCAACGCCGTTTGCAAAGCAAACGTAGCCGAAGAACAGGCCACGTTCATATCAAAAGCGAAGCCTTCTATTTCGAGCGCATCTTGCACCTCTATTGAAATAGCTGGGTATGCACGTTGCAGGTTCGAACATGCCACAAGCACTGCATCTACATCTTTGCTTGTTTTATTCGCTTGACCGAGAGCCTGCTTTGCAGCCTCTGTGGCCATTTCGCAAAGTACGCTGGGTTCGGAATTGGGGCGTTCAGGAATTCTTGGTGCCATAATTTCGGGATCAAGGATTCCGGATTTATCGATAACATAGCGGCTTTTGATGCCACTCGCCTTCTCTATAAAAGCGGAGGAAGATTCATGCAATGCCTCAACGTCACCGGAGGCTATTGCCTCTTCATTTTCAGCATTAAAAGCAGCGACATATCGATTAAAACTATCGACGAGTTCATCATTGCTAATAGATTGAGATGGAGTAAATAAACCGGTACCCGTAATCGCGGCCTTGTACACAAACTTCCCCTTTTTAAACCCGTGCTCATAAACACAAAGTTAAACATAATTCTGATACTTAACAACTATACTCGACGCACCAGCTGCCACTGTTTGTTGAGGCGCTTTTCCGAGACGGTCTCTGATGTACCAAGCTGTTGGGCGAACCATGATACGCGCTGCTCTTCGATTAGCCAACGGAATCTTTCAAGTTCAATATCGTAAATACCCTGTGCTTGATGCTGTTCGAGACGGGACGTATATTGATCCCACCAGTTTTTCAACAGAGGCAGCGCCTTGCGCTCCAAAGCCTGCTCGCGCCCCATCTTATCGAACCGCACAGAGCATGCTTTTAAATACCTTGGAAAATGACTTAGATTGTCATAGGGCGTTCTAGAAAGAAAACCATCGAAAATAAGATTCTCGACCTGGTATTTTATATCGCTCACCGACATCGCGACGGTAAAGTTGATTTTGCCTTTAAGGCATTTCATTAGCTCGTGATACTCAGCAAGAATGCGGACAGACAACTTCGCGAAGTCGCGGCTAAACGAAACGAAGTCACCGCGCTTCGATTGCCAACATTCCTCAAACTGCTCCGCCGTCGAGGGCAGGCCGTCACTAGCGAAATGATTCACAATGCACGCCATCGCAAAGTCGTCGTACAGACGCTCAGCCTTTCCTACTGGCGCGTAGAACAACCCCATTTTTTTATAATCAAGAATTTCTTTCTCAAACAATGCTATCTGGTCTCGCAGCTTAAAGTACAACAACCGGGCGAAACCGAGTCGCGTCAAACGCTGTGCTTCTAGCGCATCGTTTCGGGTTGTTTTCAACACTTTAGTACGCTGATCAATCAAGCACGGATAGACCTTTAGCGTGATGCCTGTTTGCTCAAGCTCTAGCTCTTTATCGAGATTAAAGCTCCATGTTTCAACGTGCTCATCTGCGACAGCTGATTCTTTACCGCTTGCTTTTGAGAGAGGGTTAGCACTCAGATAATCATCTGCGACATCGACAAGATCAGCCAGCTCCCGACTTTGTCTGAGAACTTTTCCGTCATCATCCAAAAGCTTAATGTTGAGGCGCAAATGTGGATCCAACAACGCCACATTCCATGCCTCTATCGGAATACTGACGTTCGTCATAAAACGCAGCTGCGCAGCGAGCGTTTCCAAAAGCGGTTCGCTGCTCGCTTCAACCTTATCGAATATTTTGTCGACAGTATCGGGAACAGGAACAAAATGTTTTCTCAGACTTCTAGGAAGATTCTTTATTAATTGAATGCACTTTTCCCTTAGCAAGCCCGGGACAAGCTTTTCAATTCGCGATGCCGTTACCTGTCGAACAGCACGAGCAGGAACGGAAACACTCACGCCATCCTCATCGGTGCCAGGATTGAACGCATAACTTAAGGGAAACTTGATCCCATTATTGTCCAGCTGATCAGGGAAAAGATTGGCATCAAACTCCGCTGCATTGTCTAGCTTGAGATCCTCCTCTTTGAACTCAATCTGTTTTTTTTGCTCTTCGCTCGCTGAACGGAACCACTTTTCAAGAGCAGCATCACTCACGATGTGGTTGGGAAGCAGCCGGTCATACAAACCATAAAGCGCCTCCTCATCTATAACGACATCTTTACGTCGCGTTCTATCTTCAATTTTTTCCAGCTCAGCTAACGTTTGTAGATTCGTGCGTATCGCTTTAACGCGCCCCCGATACTCGCCCTCAACCAATGCGCTGCGAATAAAAACCTCACGCGCAACGCGTGCGTCGATCGAGCCATAATTAACCAATCGACGCGCGACAATCTCCAAACCGTATAAAGTGACTTTCTCAAACGCAAGCACTTGGCCCCGTTTACGTTGGTAATGCGGTTCACTCCAACTTTTTTTAACCAGATGCTTGGCGAGCGGCTCAATCCAGTCTGGCTCTATGCGCGCATTCATCCGAGCAAATATCTGCTGCGTCTCTACCAACTCGGCAGACATAATCCACTTCGCTTTGGATTTAGCTAGGCCCGACCCCGGATAAACTTGAATCTTTTTGTTCCGGCATGCCAAATAGTCACGCTTTTCTTCATGCCTCGCAACATTGGATAAAAAGCCAGAGAGCATCGCCATATGCAGGCTCTGATAACTCTTGTTTGCTGTGCCAGTTTGATCAACATCCATCGCGTCGCTTTTTTCTGACTTCGAATCGATCACGACGCGTTTAGCATCAGATTGTGTTGTCCAGGCTTTTGTAGCTAAAAGGAGCTGCCTATGCATTTCGCGCCACTCTCGCATCCGCATAAAAGAAAGGAAGCTCTTCTGTGCAAATCGCTTTAAAGCGCTACTACCTAGCGTTTGACGCTGCTCTTCGTAGACATTGAACAGCTTCAACAATGTCGCGAAATCTGAATCTACATCTTTAAAAACAGCATGTGCCTGATCCGCAGCTTGACGCTTCTCCGCAGGTCGCTCGCGAGGGTCTTGAATCGCCAAACCACTGACGACAATCAAGGCATCATGGAGGCAATCTGACTCATTGGCTTGATAAAGAATACGGGAAAGCTTCGGATCGATCGGGAGCTTCGCAATCTCACGACCAAGCGATGTAATTTTGTTGTTTTGGCTAACGGCACCCAACTCAAAGAGCAGCTTAAAACCATCGTTCCAGAGCTTGGACTCGGGCATATCAATGAAAGGGAATTTACGAACATCGCCGAGCCCGACATCCAACATTTTAAGCACAACAGAGGCTAGATTGGTACGTAGGATCTCGGGATCCGTAAACTGAGGTCGACCGACAAAATCTTCTTCTGAATAAAGCCGATAACAAATACCTTCTGCAACTCGTCCACACCGCCCTTTTCTTTGATTGGCGCTGGCTTGAGAGATCGGCTCGATAGGTAGGCGCTGTATTTTAGAACGCACGCTGTAGCGCGACATTCTTGCTAAACCGCTATCGACTACATAGCGGATGCCAGGCACTGTAATCGACGTTTCTGCCACATTCGTTGCCAAGACGATGCGCCGACCAGAGTGCCCCTTAAAGATTCTAGATTGCTCTTCGTTACTCAAACGTGCATAAAGAGGAGTCACCTCGGTGTCTCGCCATTCTGAATGACGCAAGTGTTTAGCAACTTCACGAATCTCTCGCTCGCCGGGCAGAAAAACGAGAACATCACCGATCCGCCACTTCTTGTCCCGCTCGTCTTGGATAATCCCCTCAATGGCCTGCTGGACTTGCTCAGGAAGACTTGCATCATCCCCGTCTGAGGCCGGTTGGTATTTCACTTCCACGGGAAACGTTCGACCCTCAACCGAAATAACGGGCGCGCCACCAAAATGCTTCGAGAAACGCTCAACATCAATCGTCGCCGAAGTAATCACGACTTTAAGGTCTTTTCGTTTATGAAGGAGATTTCGCAGGTAACCAAGCAAAAAGTCTATATTCAAACTCCGCTCGTGCGCTTCATCGATAATGATAGCTTGGTACTTTGAAAGGTAAGGGTCATTTTTTATCTCGGCCAGGAGAATTCCGTCGGTCATTACCTTAACAAGCGTTTCGGGCTGACTTTGGTCAGAAAACCGGACCTGATAACCAACCTGATTACCGAGCTCTACGTTAAGCTCATCAGCGATTCGATTAGCAACAGTCCGTGCAGCAAGCCGCCTTGGTTGAGTGTGTCCGATCAAACCTTTATCCGATAAGCCAAGTTCCAAGCATACCTTTGGGATTTGTGTCGTCTTACCAGAACCTGTCTCGCCCGCAATAACAACAACCTGATGCTTTCTTAATATCGCGCGTATTTCATCCACCTGCTGAGACACAGGAAGGTTATCGGGATAATGTATTCGGACGCCTCTATCTTGGCGCCTCTCTACTAAAGCGCATGAATCTCTGAAGCTTTTTTCTATCTGAGTGCAGAGCTTAGCGAGTTCATCCCCCTCGAGACCGTCTACGCGTGCAATCTTTCTGCGCAAGTGGTGCTGATCTCGGAACATGCACAAACTTAAATCAAGGGCTTTAATTGTACTGATTGTATGTTTTTCAGAAGACACAAAAATTCTTAAATCTTATTAGATACAGTTGCTTACACGATGTTTATTGAATCGCATTGATTGTGGCCTATTCTAAGTGAATACGACTTAACTTGAACGGAAATAAACATGCGGGTGATTGAGAACATTACTTACGACGAACTTCACGTCGGAGATTATGCCACATTTACAAAAACATTAACGGAAGATGAGCTCGTTTTGTTTGCAGCTGCATCTGGCGATGTCAATCCAGTATCGCTTGACGCAGAATACGCAAAGAAAACAACATATAAAGAACGGATTGGGCACGGTATGTGGGCTGGTTCTCTTATTTCAGCTGCGTTGTCAACAGTTATTCCAGGGCCAGGAACGGTCCACCTTGAGCAAAACCTCAAATTCGCTGATGCCGTCCGAGTCGGGGATACTCTAACCGTGACACTCATCGTGAAAGAAAAGCTCGAGCGCCACCGCGTCGCAATGGACTGCAGAGTCAAAAATCAGGATAATAAGGAAATTCTCACGGGCACTTCCCTAATTGTTGCCCCGACCGACAAAGTATCCCTACAGGAACCCAACCTGCCAAGGATAGAGATAGAAAGCTAGCAGCCAAAGAGTATTTAAAGAGCGATACATGACGACGCGCGCAGAACAAAAACAACGAACGCGCAGAATGATTTTAGATGCTGCACTCTCTTTGTTATCAGACAACCGAAGCTTGGATAGCCTTGGCCTTCGCGAAGTAACGCGAGAGGCTGGGCTGGCGGCCCCCTCGTTCTATAGACATTTCCCGAACATGGCGGAACTAGGGCTAGCCCTAGTAGAAGAGGCGGGGTTATTTCTGAGACAGATGCTCAGAAAAACAAGGCAAAGAATTGGCGAAACCGAAAGCGCTATCGACACCTCTGTAGACACCTTCATCGAATTCCTTGAACAATATCCTGTTCATTTCAGAATCTTATTACAAGAACAAGTTGGCTATTCTGATGAATACAGAAAAGCGGTGCGTGCTGAGGTCGACAACTTCGTTACCGAGCTTGTGAGCTACCTAGATGCGCGCTCTGACGCGCTAAATAGACCAAAGCTAGATGCTCAAAATACGGCTGAAGCAATGATCGCGGTTATTATCTCGATGGGTACAAAACTCACTGTACTTGATCGAAGAGAAAAGCAACGCATTCGCGATAATACCGCTGAGCAGCTTCGTATTGTAATGCGCGGAGCACTATCCAAGCGCTAGAGCCCAAGAATTAACAACAAACCTGATTGTATAGCCGCATTACCAAATAGAAAACGCGCCAGCATCATTGACGCTATTCACGGTCGCTCGAGGCAATCCAAGCACCAACGTACCGCCATATAAATCAAGCGCCTCAATGTCTGCAGATAAAGCCGATGCCGACTGGTCATCCTCAAATACACTCAAGAGCACAGGATCCTCATAGGTGGTATGGTCAATCACCTCAGCATGGCCCCTAATAGCTGAGTAGCCATTAAAATCAGCAACAACGCCAGGATTTGCAACC
Source organism: Oleiphilus sp. HI0080 (assembly GCF_001635135.1). Taxonomy (NCBI): domain Bacteria; kingdom Pseudomonadati; phylum Pseudomonadota; class Gammaproteobacteria; order Oceanospirillales; family Oleiphilaceae; genus Oleiphilus; species Oleiphilus sp. HI0080. Next base: position 3,938 of record NZ_LWFU01000759.1, on the reverse strand, counting down.
ACTAAATAGCGATCTTCGACACGCATTACTGAACCAAATTTTGCTCCCTGTTTTGGTTGACGAGATTTAATGTAGTCAGACAAACCCAAAACCTCGTCATCATCCATATCGTAGCGATATACAGCACCATAATCTCCGTCAAGAGGCGTAAAGCCAGCGGGCCCAACATTCTCTTCAGCACCGACGTTAACCTGATCAGAAGCGCTATCTTCACTTGGTGCACCAATAAAAAAGGACGTCCCTACGATAGCAACGGTGGAACCGAATAGATCACCTTCGTCATTGTTTTGTGGTTTCAGATAGGCCAACGGAGTAATGACATTATTTTGCTGGGGTGTTTCATAAAGCATCACTGAACCTGATTCAGCGTTGCTCGCAGCGACAGGATTTTGGTCAAGAAAGGCAGGGTCAACAACTCCGTTAAAAACAGGAAGGTCGTCAATATTTGCTGCGTCTTTGGGAGCCCCAATCGCGACATAGTTTTCTGTTGCGCTTATAGATGAGCCGAACTCCTGGCCATCATGCTCTATGATTGATCGGTAGGTCAAAACCGAATCAAAACGTCCATCGCTATCTCTTCGATATTGAAAAACCGCTCCCTGCGGCGTCCCGCCACCCTGTCTCGCGAATGGCGCACCAACCAATAACTCACCGCCTACTTCCGCTAACGCGGTCCCAAACCCGTTGTTTGGATACGTAGCATTAGCAGAGTTATCGGGGCTCTTCAGATAAGAAATTTCTTGCGCAGTACAGCCCTCACTGATCAAAAACTCATATACTGCTCCACTATTTGCGCGATCATAAGTGAGACTCAAATTTTCCGCCGAAGCATTCGCAAATCCTGAGAAACCGCTGTCGTCACCCGGAGCCGATACGAATAAACTGTAGCCTCTAACCAGCACCTGATCTCCAAAGCGATCACCCACTCTCGCCCTGGTCGCCTTAATCAAACCACAATAATCGTAGCGTTGGTTCTCTAAATCGAACTCATAGAGCATCACTGCACCAGAGTTTGCTTTTCCAGTCGAAGACGGCGTGACGTTTGCCGGCACAAAACCGGTTTCTAAAGAGGACTCTTTGGGCACACCAACCGCTAAAAATCTTCCGTTAAAAGAAACACTATGCGCGGCACTACCGGCAAGCGATGCCAACGGACTTGGTTCGATGCTCAGCGCAGTTTCCTCAAAAGGGTGGCGCTCAATATCAAAGACAAGCTCAAAGTTTACGTCTTTACTAACGACATACTTCTCTATTTGCTCAACATCGCCATTTTCATCTAGAACAGGATTTCCATCTGAGTCGAGAACATCTTCTAAAACGCGCTGCGCTTGAAACCGACACTCATCCCTCTCCTCGTCAACAAGGTAGGACATCTCAACACCTAAAACGATCTCTGAAATGTTTTGATCTAGCGGGTATTTTGCCTCCACCCCATTTTCAATTGACGCGATATCTGTCGCGCCGTCTCCTTTCCAAATCAAAGAGACGCCGCCAGAGCTGGTTACTTCGCCATTCGAAAGCGCAATCGGATCTTCTTGATCTAGAGTGGTGAAAGAAAAGAACAAACTACTCGCGAGTGCTGGCACACGGACTGACGCACTCGCGTCAGAGTTGCTAATATCCTGCACCGCGTAGTTCAGCTGGGAGGTGCGCCCATCAAGTGAGCGAGTTCTTGCTTCTAGTGAGGCAATAACAGGCGTGACAATTTCAGGCGTTGCGCACTCAGGATCAGACTTAACCTGTTGCGATGGAATAACCAGATCATTAGTACGAGAACAGGCGCTAATAAGTGTGAGTAGCAAGGCTACGGGTATAAAGCGGAAATACAAGGCAACGTCCATCTAAACAGTACAAAGCGATATTATATAGGTCTTATAAATATCGTAAGAGATTCATGACACACTTTGAAGCCAAAAGCACTTTTGCCTCTTTATCAGCTACAATACAGCCCTCCAAATACAGTAAAGAAACCTAAGACATGCCAAACAGAATTTTTTCAATTGCACCGATGATGGACTGGACAGACAGACATCAGCGTTATTTCGCACGGAAGATCACTAGGCATGCACTGCTATACACCGAGATGGTCACGACCGGCGCTATTATCCATGGTGGAGAAGAGCGCCACTTGGCCTACAACAATGAGGAACATCCACTAGCGCTTCAACTGGGAGGGAGTGACCCCAAGCAGCTCGCACAATGTTCAAGTATCGGCCAGAAGTGGGGCTACGACGAGATTAATCTAAACGTAGGGTGCCCTAGCGATCGCGTGCAGAATAATATGATTGGTGCGTGTTTAATGGCCCATCCTAAACTTGTCCATGACTGCTTAGCCTCAATGCAAGAGGCCTGCGATATTCCCGTCACCATCAAACACAGAATCGGCATCGACGAACTCGACAGTGAAGCCTATCTTGAGGAGTTTGTAGGCGCTGTCGCAGAATCCGGCTGCAAAACGTTCATCATACATGCTCGCATCGCGATATTAGACGGGTTAAGCCCAAAGGAAAATCGAGAAATACCTCCATTAAAATACAACAGAGTCTACGACATAAAAAAGAAGTTCCCGAGTCTTGAGATTATTATCAATGGCGGAATCAAAACGATTGCTGAATGTCAGACGCATCTGCAACATGTCGACGGCGTCATGTTAGGTCGAGAGGCCTACCACAACCCTTGGTTACTCTCGGAGGTCGACACTAGCCTCTACAATAAATCGACCACTGTACAAACTCGTGAAAACATTCTTCGGGAAATGTATCCGTATATAGAAGACCAGCTGGCTCGAGGTCAGAAGCTAAGTTACATTACACGCCATGTTCTTGGGCTTTTCCATGGGCAGTATGGCGGCAAACAATTTCGTAGATACATTAGCGAGAACGCACACAAACCAGGCGCAGGCATAGAGGTACTAGACAAAGCACTTGAATTTGTTAGATCCACTCAAGCAGCCTAGAATAAAACTATGTTGAGTGATGCTATTCGGTTCTAAATCAGATCGATTTCGATTAACTTAAATCTTTAAAATCACAAAAAAAAGAAGTAAACCTATGGCGAGCAAACTAGAACAACTTAGAACCATGACCACGGTAGTAGCTGACACAGGAGATCTCCAAGCGATTAAGCAATGGAAACCTGAAGATGCAACGACAAACCCTTCCCTTCTTCTCAAAGCGGCCGCACTAGACGAGTACCAACCCCTTATTGCCGACGCAAAAAAATACGGAGCAAGGCATGACGTCGATAGCCAAGAACAATTAGATCTGGCTTGTGATTATCTTGCTTGCTCTATTGGTAAAGAAATTTTGGGCCATATTCCCGGGAAGATTAGTACTGAAGTGGATGCTCGGCTGTCTTTTAGCACGGATGAAACTGTCAATCGTGCACTCAGGCTGATTGATCTATACGACTCAAAAAACGTAGCAACAGAACGGGTATTAATTAAAATCGCGTCAACATGGGAAGGCATACAAGCGGCTAAAATTCTTCAACAAAAGGGCATCAACTGTAACCTGACTCTGCTCTTCGATTTTGCGCAGGCCCAGGCGGCTGCTGATGCTGGCGCGTTCCTCATATCTCCGTTTGTCGGTCGAATTTTAGATTGGTATAAAAACGATAGCGGAATCACTGATTATCCTGCTAACGAGGACCCAGGTGTATTGTCTGTGCAGCAGATCTACAGGCACTACAAAGCATCGGGCTACGATACGATTGTAATGGGCGCGAGTTTTAGAAATACAGGCGAGATTGAGGAGCTAGCGGGCTGTGACAGGCTTACAATCAGCCCTCAACTGCTGGAAGAGCTGTCTCGCGATGAGGGAGATTTGCAACGCAAGCTCTTCGCAGATAGCCCAAAGAATGGAGACGTCAAAGCGCTTTCAGAATCTGCGTTCCGCTGGGATATGAATGAAAGCGCTTTGACGTCTCCATTCTTTGGG
>NZ_LWFU01000758.1:0-1083 GCF_001635135.1 Oleiphilus sp. HI0080 | reverse complement strand
CTATTTGAAGCTCAATCCTGCGGGTAGAATTCCAGCGCTTGTGATTGATGGTCAAGCGATGTTTGAGAGTGCGGCTATTTGTGTGCATTTGTGCGAATTGCACCCCGAGCATGGTTTGATACCTGCAGTAGGGACGTATGCAAGGGCGGAGTTCTTCCAATGGATAATGTATCTAACAAATACGCTGCAAGCCGAATTAATGGTGCGTTACTATCCGGAGCGGCACATTAAAGATCCTACTTTGGTAGATGGCGTGATTGCCGCGCAGGACGAGCGTATCGTAGAGGCTTTAGAGGTGATTAATCAACGCCTGGAGAAGCAGCCTTATCTTTGCGGAGATGCATTGACAGCATGCGACTATTTTTTGTTTATGCTGTGCGAATGGTCTCTAGTCCTTACCCGTTCGCCAGTGACATTTTCAGCGCTTTCGGCGTATTTACAAAAACTTAGCCAGAACGAAACCATTAAAACAGTTTGCGAGATCGAAGGAATTGACCTGTCAGTATTTCACTGAGCTCTTATTTTCGTTTTGCGATAAAACCAAAAAAGCCCGATACAAGCACCACTAATATGTCCCAAAAGAAAGCAAAGTAGTACTTGAACGGATTGCCCTCAGCGCTTACCAGATGTTCTTGCCCCATTTGTCGATAACTATATGCCTCTCCGGTGATGTCTTGGAAGAGCAATACGCTGAATACGATAAAAAAGAAGCGGGCTAACCATTGCTCGGTTTTATCGACTTTTGGAAGCGTCACTTAGGGTATCCTTCAATATGGCTTCATGCTGGCTGATGAATAGTGATACATCATTCGCTGATTTATTTGGCGCTTCCTCCATAGGGAGATGACCAATACCAGCATAGATCTTGAGTTCTGATTTTGAAATGTCCTTACTGAACTTTAGGCCGCTCTCTACGGGGAAGTAAATGTCTTCCTTTCCCCAGAGTATCAGGCTCGGCAACGTAAGGTTAGCAATGTGTTCTTCATCTTGGTCTAGGCGGGCTTTTACTCGGCGCGTAAAGGCCGATAAATTACCGGGGTAGCGAGAGAGTTCGTAGTAACGATCGACCACCTCGTCCGTCAC
>NZ_LWFU01000757.1:0-1496 GCF_001635135.1 Oleiphilus sp. HI0080 | reverse complement strand
GTCTATTTGCGATACTAACAGCAGGTCTCGTTGCGCTTGTGCAGCTAAATACAAAAGAACGCATCGTCGAACAGGCGACCAAAGCCCGTTTGGCGGCACTCTACGAACTCGTACCGGAATCCTACCGTGACAATGACCTGCTGGCAGACAGCTACATGCTCTCTATTCGCGAGGGTGCAGAGCCTCAAAGCGTTTTTCTTGCGCGCAGCGGGGGCAGCGTTAGTGCCATTATTCTTCCTTGGACAGCTCCTGACGGTTATACCGCTCCGATTCAACTTCTTGTCGCGATTGATGTTGATGGCGAGCTGATTGGTGTCAGAGTCGTTTCACACAAAGAAACACCCGGCTTGGGCGACAGTATTGAATTGACAAAATCAGACTGGATATTAGGTTTTGATGGTCGCTCCATCGCCAACACCGCAGCGGGTGCCTGGGCCGTAAAGAAAGATGGCGGTGAGTTTGATCAGCTAACTGGTGCCACTATCACACCGAGAGCAATCGTGTCTGCGGTTTACGAAGCCCTGCGGTTTTTCGAAGCCAACAAGATTGCGCTGTTAAACCAAGCGCCTCAAGCACAACTTCACCTGTCGAAAGCACCTTGAAGGGCCTCTCAGCATGAACCACATCGACGAACTAAAAACGCTTAGCAAGAACGGCCTATGGTCCAACAATCCGGCACTCGTTCAATTGCTTGGACTGTGTCCTTTATTAGCGGTTACCGCCACCGTTGTGAATGCTATTGGCTTAGGCGTGGCCACAATGCTGGTTTTGGTCATGTCGAATATTTCTGTGTCTTTGATTCGAAACTTTGTCAGCGATGCCATTCGTCTTCCTGCATTTGTAATGATTATTGCTTCGCTCGTTACCTGTGCTGAACTCCTAATGAAAGCTTTTACGTATGAGCTTTACCAAATACTCGGCATATTCATCCCTCTGATCGTGACCAATTGTGCCATTCTTGGGAGAGCCGATGCTTACGCGAGTAAAACTAATCCGTTATTCGCCGGTGTTGATGGCTTCATGATGGGGCTTGGGTTCCTTATCGTGCTAGTGATTCTTGGCGGTGCTCGAGAGGCGATTGGCCAAGGTACACTTTTCTCCAACATGCATCTCATTTTCGGCGAAGCAGCGCGTGGCTGGGAGATAATTCTAGCGACGGATTACAGTAACTTTCTGTTTGCAATTCTGCCGCCTGGGGCATTCGTCGGCATGGGTTTAATCATTGCAATCAAAAATGTGATTGACGCGAAAATCGCGCAACGCAAAGCACAGCAAAACCAGACAAGTGCTGGCTCCAAGCGGGTTAGGGTAACAGGTCATATCTCCTAGGTTATTAGCAGCAAATTTGAGCATTTCAGAAATCTTGTACTAGACTCACTCCAGAATTCGGGATCGAATATGGACTGTTTATGAGTGCCCAAAAAATCGTTGTTTTTCATGCACCAGGAAAAACGCCCTCAAGCTATGACCATAACATCGGTCAATTAGAGGGTGCC
>NZ_LWFU01000756.1:0-376 GCF_001635135.1 Oleiphilus sp. HI0080 | reverse complement strand
AGCAATGCCGTCGATCATGTGAGTAGCGTCATTATTAACGCGGGCACCTGCGAATATATGGATAGCAACGACATAGACCCCGCAATGGCGCGACGTGTGTTCGAAACGAATTATTTTGGTGCGTTGGCGGTGTCGAAAATAGCCTTGCCGCATCTTAGAGCGGCGAGAGACAAAGAGTATTCCGCTTCTATGGTTTTTGTTTCAAGCAGCGTCACCTATCAGGCCCTGCCAAGAGCACACGCTTACGGCGCTTCAAAGGCTGCATTGCGCTATTTTGCGGAGTGTTTAAAGATCGATTTGCAGCATGAAAATATCAATGTGCAATTGGTCAGCCCCGGCTTTGTCGATACACCTCTAACAGAGAAAAACGACTTTG
>NZ_LWFU01000755.1:0-1475 GCF_001635135.1 Oleiphilus sp. HI0080 | reverse complement strand
ATTTGGGGCTCGCTCTCGAAATGCGAGAATTTTTTTGTAAAACGGTTGCATCAGAAAAACCTTTGCCTTAGTATAGCGGCCTCTCAAATCAGGGTGATTTAGCTGGTGTAGCTCAGTCGGTAGAGCAACGCACTTGTAATGCGTAGGTCGGGGGTTCGATTCCGTCCACCAGCTCCATTCTATTTTGAGGTAATAGAGGGTCGTCTAACGGTTCTCGCTTGGAGGGGTTCCCGAGTGGCCAAAGGGATCAGACTGTAAATCTGACGCGTAAGCTTCGGTGGTTCGAATCCACCCCCCTCCACCAATTTTTTTTGTGGCGGGTATCGTATAGTGGCTATTACCTCAGCCTTCCAAGCTGATGACGCGGGTTCGATTCCCGCTACCCGCTCCATAAAGTATTAAACAAGCGCTCATATAGCTCAGTCGGTAGAGCACTACCTTGGTAAGGTAGAGGTCACCGGTTCAATTCCGGTTATGAGCTCCAGATATAGTTTTGCGTGGTCTGCGCTCGTTTTGGCGCATAGTCACTAATCGAGCGATTCTTAAGGAGATGTTCGGATGGCAAAAGCAAAGTTTGAAAGAGTTAAGCCGCACGTTAACGTGGGAACCATTGGGCACGTTGATCACGGCAAAACAACATTAACGGCAGCACTTACTCGCGTATGTGCTGAAGTATTCGGTGGTGAGAAGGTTGACTTCGCGAACATCGACAACGCTCCAGAAGAGCGTGAGCGTGGTATTACAATTGCAACGTCACACGTAGAGTACGATTCAACAGATCGTCACTACGCGCACGTTGACTGTCCAGGGCACGCGGACTACGTGAAAAACATGATCACGGGTGCGGCGCAAATGGATGGAGCGATTCTAGTATGTGGCGCAACTGACGGCCCGATGCCTCAGACGCGTGAGCACATTCTTTTGTCTCGCCAGGTTGGTGTTCCATACATCGTTGTGTTCCTGAATAAGGCAGATCTTCTTGCTGAAGACTGTGGTGGTGCAGGTACTGAAGAATACAACGAAATGCTTGAGTTGGTTGAGATGGAGCTTCGTGAGCTTCTAGATCAATACGAATTCCCTGGTGACGACACGCCAATCATCCCTGGATCTGCTTTGATGGCATTGAACGGTGAAGATGACAACGAGCTAGGTACTACAGCCGTTAAGAAACTTGTTGAAGCACTTGATACGTATATTCCAGAGCCAGAGCGTGCAGTCGATCAGCCATTCCTAATGCCAGTAGAAGATGTATTCTCTATCTCTGGTCGTGGTACGGTAGTAACTGGTCGTGTTGAGCGTGGTATCATCAAGGTAGGCGAAGAGATCGAGATCGTTGGTATCCGCGACACTCAAACGACTACGTGTACTGGTGTTGAGATGTTCCGTAAGCTTCTTGACGAAGGTCGCGCGGGTGAGAACGTCGGTGTTCTTCTTCGTGGTACTAAGCGTGATGATGTTGAGCGTGGTCAGGTGCT
>NZ_LWFU01000754.1:0-804 GCF_001635135.1 Oleiphilus sp. HI0080 | reverse complement strand
CTCTTCCATCTCGCGCCGGTTTACCTCTTGCTGCATGACTTGAGGGCTATAAAAGATAACATTCGAATCGCCTTCGTTATCAAATGTCACGAAAAAAGGACGTTCGCCATCGCTACCAACATTGCCCTGCAAAAGATCATCACTGTCAACGAACTCTGCAGGATTGACCCTCGTTGCATCAAAGCTTGGATCGCCGCCTTGCGCGCGCAATCGCTTAACCACTTCGTCTGTCTCGTTCTCCTGTGACTCCCTTAATGCACGCTCAAAAGGGTTTTCCGAATTATCGACCTCTGCACCTGAACCGAATTGCGATGGATTCGCTGACTGTTCTGAGGCCTCTGAACTCCCGACAGAATTCGGGGCTTTCTTAATCTCCTGAGAATAAGCAGGCTCCGCTTCTTCTATCACATTGGGAGCGGCGGCGGGGGCTAATGGGCTCACTGAAGAGTCATCAGAAGAATTTGTTGACGGGCTTTTGGTAGAATCATCGGGCGAATCGGACTTCGCCTCTTCACGACGACGAAGCTTCTCTAGCTCTTCCTCATCCAGTTCAGAAACCTGTTTTGCATCGGTATTACCAAACGCGTCGTCAGCAACGATGTAACGCTTTGCAGAAACCGGGCTAGCGTAAAAGATAAATACTGCTGTTAGTAAGACAAACAGGCTACGAGTGTTAGAACTGCCGTCTAAACTGGAGCCCGATACCATAGATTCTTGATGAGAATTTAACATCCAGACCTGCGTAAGGGTTGTAAACCACGTTAGTAAAGTTAGTACAGTTTAGATTACAACTCGTGTTATTTT
>NZ_LWFU01000753.1:0-824 GCF_001635135.1 Oleiphilus sp. HI0080 | reverse complement strand
GAGATGATCGATGCCTTCATCGGAAAAACATTGGGAAAAGAAGCGCAAAGTCGCTACAAAATCATTATTGATGATCCTGTTGCGGTCGCCAAGTATGTAAAAACACACTTAGAAGAAGTCAAAGCATACCGACGCAAACGCCGAGACGCCTTTTATTACAACTGGCTGTTAAAAATTGATCCAATCTTTCAGCAACCTTTCGAGCCGACCCATGAACTCATGGCTAGTCTAGACCTGAGCAAAGACCAAGAGCCCCATTGTCTCGCCGCCAATTTACGCCGAGCATTTTCGGGAATTGTTGCCGGTAACGTGAAGGCCAAAGGTGTTCAGCAAATAAAAGAAAAAGGCCCTTTCGAGATCAAAGGAGATGAACACATACTGGGGCCGATGGATACGCTGCTCCGCGCTTTCGTCGAGCAAGGGCGGATGAAGCTGCCGGGCTCTCAATATGAGCCTTGTTATACCATCGTGAAGTAGCTCAAGAAAAAGCCGAAACGTCGTGTTTCGGCTTTTTCACATTTTTAGCAACACAAAAAGAATTCTACTTAAGTGAGCTGTAGTACTCCGCTAAGTTTTCGATGTCCGCATCAGACAGCCCTGCTGCTTGCGCTTGCATGATCGCAGCCATACCACCAGTGCGTTGCTTCGCCTTGTAAGCCTTCAACGAAGAAACTAGATATTCCTTGTTCTGACCCGCCAAATTCGGATAGGTCTTAATCGCCGCCATACCATTCGCACCATGACATGCTGCGCAAACCGCAGACTTCGCTTTGCCTGCTGCCGCATCGCCTGCAATAGCAGTGCTGGCACCGAAAGCCATGCAC
>NZ_LWFU01000752.1:0-552 GCF_001635135.1 Oleiphilus sp. HI0080 | reverse complement strand
TAAGCCCGCCTCCTGACACTAAAAAATAGAATAATTAAGAGACGATCGCCCATGGCCGAGAATGATTACAGCCTGCCACCGGTACTCATGATCCACGGAATGTGGAGCACCGGTGATACGCTTGACGAGTTGAAGCATGCATTTGAATCCGAAGGCCACGCAGTATTTGCGCCTTCTCTGCCAAACCATGTTAACTTGAGCATGCACACCGATGAGTCTCGCGCGAAACTTGCGGGAACCGGAATACGTGACTATGTCGATTTTATCATCAACGTCCTTGAAGGCTTTGATCAGAAACCGATCTTGGTTGGTCATTCTATGGGCGGACTGATCGCCCAACTTGTAGCCGCAGAGCGTGACGTGGAAAAGCTGATTTTAATCTCTTCAGCTTCTCCGGCCGGCATCAACTCTTGGACGTGGAGCGTGGTCAGAACATTTGGACACAATCTTTTCAAATTCCCTCTCTGGAAAACGACAACTGACATTACTCTCAAAAACATAAGATATGGTATTGCAAATAGCCAACCCTCAGATATTCAAGAAGACTTGGCG
>NZ_LWFU01000751.1:0-877 GCF_001635135.1 Oleiphilus sp. HI0080 | reverse complement strand
GATTTAGCGTGATACCTGAAATGAGATAATCGCCACGAATCCACAGAGCCAGATCTTCACCAATAAAAGGAATTGCACCAAAGAGGTTAACGATTACCTGAGCACCCCAGTAAGACATTTGCCCCCACGGAAGCAAATAGCCCATGAATGCCTCAGCCATCAAGGCTAAGTAAATCGTCATCCCGAAGATCCAAACCAACTCCCTTGGTTTCTTATATGAGCCGTAAAGCAAGCCACGAAACATATGGAGATATACAACCACAAAGAACGCAGAAGCGCCTGTAGAGTGTAGATATCGCAACAACCAGCCATATTCAACATCACGCATGATGTATTCAACCGATGCGAAGGCACCTTCAGCTGAAGGGTTGTAACTCATGGTTAGCCAAATACCAGTCAACAGCTGATTAGCTAACACTACAAAAGAAAGCACACCAAAAAAATAAAAGAAGTTAAAGTTTTTTGGCGCGTAATACTTGCTCATATGCTTTTCAAAAGCATTTACCACTGGCAGTCGAGCATCAATCCAAGAAATAAGCTTTTGCATTATGCTGCCTCCTCATCGACACCAACCATGATGGTTTCATCATCTAGGTATTTATACGGTGGAACTACGAGATTAGTTGGTGCAGGAACGCCCTGGAATACACGCCCAGCCAAATCGAAACGAGAACCGTGGCACGGACAGAAGAAGCCGCCCAGCCAGTTTTCGTCGAACTCTTGTGGCTCCACCTCAGGAACAAACTGAGGAGAACAACCTAAGTGCGTACATATTCCGACGATCACCGCGAACTCTGGTTTTGTAGACCGGAAAACACCTTTGACATATTCCGGCTGCTGAGGGACCTCAGACATTGGGTCACGAAGCTTATCATTG
>NZ_LWFU01000750.1:0-624 GCF_001635135.1 Oleiphilus sp. HI0080 | reverse complement strand
TTATTGTTTATTCAAACAGCGGATCAAACATCTATTTAAGCAAACTAAAATTAAACTAAGGGGTTTAGTGTGAACAAATCTGAACTTATTGATGCAATTGCAGATTCAGCAGATATTTCTAAAGCAGCAGCAGGTCGTGCAGTTGATGCATTCGTAGACTCGATTACTGGTGCTTTAAAGTCTGGTGATCAAGTAACGCTAATTGGTTTCGGTACTTTTTCTGTGAAAGACCGTGCAGCGCGCACTGGTCGTAATCCGCAAACAGGTCAAGAGATACAAATCGCCGCAGCGAAAATTCCAAGCTTCAAAGCAGGTAAAGGTCTTAAAGACGCGGTTAACTAAGGTTATTCGCCTGTTAGAAAGGTTCGAAAGAGCCATTCGAGAAAAGGCGCGTTCTTAGGAATGCGCCTTTTTTGTTATGTCAGCCTTTAGTAGCGCTGACAGTATTTCATTATAGTAAGTAGTTATTTTTAGAGGGCATTATGCTTCAAGACGTCCGTCAAGGTATGCAGGGTACGACCGCCAAAGTTATTGTTTGGGGAATTGCTATTACGTTCGCGCTATTTGGTGTTGAGTCAATTGTTGGTGGTATCGGTGGGGAGCCTGATGTAGTTGAAGTAAATG
>NZ_LWFU01000749.1:0-1804 GCF_001635135.1 Oleiphilus sp. HI0080 | reverse complement strand
TCAAGATATTCCTCTGGCAGACGCTGTTCTTACAAAAGGAGCAACTGTGATCAATACTCGCGGCCAAGCACTGACCAAAGAGAACATCAAGCAGCGCTTAAATATGCGGGATTTTTTGGAAACGATGCGCGCCAGCGGTGTTCAAAGCGGTGGCCCAAAGCCTTTGGGCCAAAGAGATATTCAAGAATTTGCGAATGTGCTCGATCGCTGGTTAGCGCGCTACAATCGTTAACCCACGTGGTGGTTAATGCTCATTGCGCCTAACGCACCTTAGTCAAGCCTAAGCACGAAGTTTGTCATGAATGCTCAGTGAGCGGTCTATTCTGTGGTCGACGACAAGTACGCGGCAAGCACCTGCTCGACAGATACAATGCCATTAGCAAGTGCAGCTTTAATTTCCTGCATCGTAATGGGCGCTAAACCATGCAAGCCAGCGGCCCAGTTAACACTTACGGCTAAGCATGCGTATTTAAGGCCTAGCTCAATCGCAAGCGAAGCCTCTGGCATACCGGTCATGCCGATCATATCGCCGCCATCCTGTTTTATGCGCATCACTTCAGCCGCACTTTCCAAACGCGGACCATTGGTCGCTGCGTAAACACCACACGGCAATACTTCAATATTTGCCCGCCTCGCAGCCTGTATCAAGCCTTTGCGAATAGATTGCGCATAAGGCTCGGTAAAATCAATGTGCCCAAGCTCAGCACTGGTGCCATCATGGACCGTGTGCTCCCGCCCCCAAGTGTAATCGATAATCTGATCAGGCACCGACAAAGCCTCCGGCGGCATATGGCTATGAATGCCTCCGACAGCATTGATCGCGATCACGTCGGTCACCCCAAGTTGCTTGAGTGCAAACATATTTGCGCGGTAGTTTATTTTATGTGGAGGAATTGAGTGAGGCTGCCCATGTCGCGCCAAAAAACACACGTCCCTTCCGTGATAGGCACCCGTAACAATGGACCCGCTAGGCTGACCAAAGGGTGTATCAACGGTGTGTCTATCACTCTCAGCGAAGCCGGAAAGTGCATTCAGTCCCGTGCCACCAACAATTGCGTACATTCTTCTACTCCGAATTAACCAAGGCACAAAACCAAATCAGGGCTTTGGCTCTTCGATATTATGAGCAAGCCCACTATTAACCAGTTCTGGCAAATGCACCGTTGATGTTGGGAACGCAAACTCTGCGCCCTCACCTTCGATGATCTTTATAATCTCAACCAACACTTTCTGTTTTACTGTGTGGTATTCGATCCAGTTTGTTGTCTTGGTAAAGGTATAAATAAAGAAGTCTAAAGAGGAGGCACCAAACGCATCAAAATTAACGATTAGTGTTTGCTCTGTATCAAGGTCAGGATGATTTTGTAGCATCGTTTTAACTTTAGAAACAACAGTTTCGAGCTGTTTGGCATCATCATACCGAATGCCCACCTTCTCATAGATTCGACGGTGACTCATTCTAGATGGATTCTGCACTGAAATATTCGCAAAAACTTGATTTGGAACGTAGAGAGGGCGTTTGTCAAAGGTGCGAATGGTCGTTAAGCGCCAGCCAACCTTTTCAACGGTTCCTTCAATCTCCTGATCTGGTGAACGAATCCAATCACCAACGACAAAAGGTCGGTCAAGGTAGATCATTAAGCCACCAAAAAAGTTCGCCAATAGATCCTTCGCTGCGAAACCGACTGCAATACCGACGATACCACCAAATGCAAGCACACCACTGATACTAAAACCAAGTGTTTGCAGGGCAACAAGCACTGCCGTAATGATAATCGAAGCACGCAGTAGCTTTCCGAGCGCA
>NZ_LWFU01000748.1:0-9911 GCF_001635135.1 Oleiphilus sp. HI0080 | reverse complement strand
CCAAATGTTCCCCAAGGGCGACAGTCTCGAGTTGAAAGAGGATAGCGCGAATCTACAATCGACTATCCAACAGTATGGCGCAGACGAGTATTGGAGAGCACGTAAAAAGACCATTGAGCAGACGTGGTTCGAGGCGCTTTTTTGGCAACAAAGGCTGGCGCTTTTAGAAGTAGATCAGGGGTTTCTCGAGCAAATGCGCGACTTTATTAAATCGCTTTACGAAGTTGGCTCTAGAACCCAATCAGATCTAATCGGTGCTGAGCTGGAATTGATTAAGCTTAAAGAGCTGTCGATATCAGCAAAACAGAGTTATGACTTGCACCGAACAAAGCTTGATAGCTTGGCGAACCAAACGTTGCGCGACGCCAGCCTTTCGCCCAATGAGCGTTATACACAAGTCGAGATTGATCGTTTGCTCAATATAAGAGTGGGCAAGGATAGTTTTACACTTCACCCCCGCATACTCAGGCATGAAGCAAACCTGGCGCTTTCGAAAACGCAAGTAAGCCTGCTTGAACAGGATTTTGAGCCTTCTTGGGGGGTCGAGGTAAGTTATGGCTTGCGAGATGGACAAAACCCTGACGGCTCTGATCGACCTGATTTTTTCTCTGCAGGAATTAGCGTTGCAGTGCCATTTTTTTCGGAAGGCCGACAGTCTTCGAATATCGGCGCAGAGAAACATAACATGTCGTCAATTGCGCTGCAGAGGGATGAAGAAGCACTTGGTATTTACTATGCGTTCCTGAGTCAGCAACAGCAGCTTCAAAGGACTGCTGAGCAACGAGAGCTTTACGTAGATCAAATTGTTCCAACTCTCATCGATCAACGAGCAACAGCGCAGCAAGCGTATGAATCAGACGAAGGGAGTTTGCAGCTAGTGATCAATCTGTTTCTTAAAGAACAAGACGCAAAGGTGATGGTTGCGCGGTTGCGTACACAGGAAAATAAGCTTGTGTCGGAGCTGAACTATTTCCTTGGCACAAATGAAACTGAAAAGGTAGGGAACGAATAATGTTTAAGAATGGAATATTACTCTTAATTCTGTTTTCGATAGGCCTTTTTAGTGGCGTTAAATTGGCCCCTGTATTTCAGGGCAGTGCAGACACCGCTGAAAGTAATGCTGAGGAAAAACCTCTTTATTGGGTTGCACCAATGGACAAAAACTACCGGCGCGACGGCCCAGGTCAGTCGCCAATGGGAATGGATCTGGTGCCAGTTTACGAAGAAGAGTCGAGCAATGAACCAGGGATTCGAATAAGCCCCGAGGTTGAGAATAACCTTGGGGTCAAGACTGTTCCAGTAGCAAAAGAAACAGTTGTTTTTCCGATTCAAACTGTTGGAACAGTCGTGTTTGACGAAAGCAGAATCGAACATGTGCACACCCGTGTAGACGGCTGGATAGAGAATCTATCCGTTGCAGCTGTTGGTGATCGTGTTGAACAAGGGCAGGTGTTGTTTGAGCTTTACTCGCCAGCCCTTGTAAGTGCACAAGAAGAGTACTTGGCAGCGCGACGAAGTAAGAATACGAAGCTCATTAAAGCATCAGCCTCCAGACTATATGCACTTGGGCTAAGTCGAAACCAAGTTAACAGCCTCGCAAAGAAAGGAAAGGTTGAGCAGACCGTTAGTATTACAGCATCACGTTCCGGCGTAGTGAAAAGCCTTAACGTGCGAAAGGGTATGTTCATCAAACCAGCCACCGAGGTCATCGCAATTGCCGATTTGAGCTCTGTGTGGGTGATTGGCGAAGTTTTCGAGGGCCAAGCTGGTTTGGTTCGTCAGGGGGTTGACGCAAGCATTGTCTCGTCTGCTTTTCCCGGGAAGGAGTGGCACGGAACCGTGAATTATCTCTATCCGGAGCTCGATACCGCTACCAGAACGCTCAAGGTGCGTGTGCGTATTGATAACGCAGATGAGCTATTACGGTCCGGCATGCTGGTAGACCTAGCTCTAAATATTGCTCGTTCAGAAGCTACGCTGACAGTGCCACGCAGCGCGGTTATTAAAACTGGCCGCCATAACCGTGTAGTCAAAGCGTTAGGAGAAGGCCGTTATCAGTCGGTCCCTATTAAAATTGGTTACGAAGGATTATCCGCTGCAAATGACAACGCTGTGATCGAGATACTTAACGGTCTTTCTGAGGGTGAGAGCGTCGTCATTGCTGCGCAGTTTTTGATTGATTCAGAGTCTTACGTAGAGGCTGAATTCAAAAGAATGGAACAACAACTGAATAACCCCTCCGAAATGGCCGAACCCGATAAAATGGCACAAGAAGTCTTAACCAAAGGTGTTATTGAGAAAGTTATGCCTGAAATGGGCATGGTCACCATCACCCATGAGCCAATAACTGAATGGGATTGGCCTACCATGAAAATGGACTTTGGTTTCGCCGACAGCATCGAACCAAATTCATTCACTGAAGGAGCAACGGTCGACTTCATTCTGAGGAAAACCGGCGACTGGGACTACCAAATTACAGCCTTGGGTGACCAAGCTGTGATGCAGCATTCAAAACAAACACAGAAGCTACCTCAAGGCGCCGTTAAATCAAACGGGATCATACGGGACGTAATGCTCGATATGAATATGCTGCAGGTTGTTCATGAACCAATTCCTGAGTGGGAGTGGCCAGAAATGAATATGTCTTTCATCGTTAAGGAAGACGAGGCGCTCCCAGATCTGGAGTCCGGAGATCAGATTTCATTTTATCTGCGAGAAACTGAAGAAGGTGACTATGAGATCTCAAACGTACGAAAGCAGTAGGTATTGCAATAACGACCAAGACTTAAACAAAAAACGCAAGGAGTTAAGTATGACTAGTCTCAACAAAGTAACCGCATCAGGTGTCTTCGCGACACTTTTAGTTATTGTTAGTGCAAACGCCGTCGCTACAGATCACGGCATGCATCACGAGGGCATGCATCACGAGGGCATGCATCACGAGGGCATGCAGAACGAAGGTATGCACGGTGAAGGCAAACATGGAGAACGTATGAGCAACATGCGCGAAGTAATGGGCATGGGGCGACTCAACAAAATTATGGCTGAGAGAGGCATGGTAAATATTAACCATGAACCGATGCCTGAGATGAACTGGCCTAAAATGCGCATGAACTTTCAGGTTCAAGAAGGTATCGATTTAAGCGAACTCAACTTAGGCGACGAAGTTGAATTTACATTGATGGTTGACGATAACAACAACTACATCATCAAAGATATCAAGACAAAATAAGTACAAGGCTCGGACGGTCCATTGCCGACGAGCCTTGCCTAATAGCCTTGCACGGGCTGCATAACCGTTAACGGAGTTCTTACATGATCGCTGCCATTATAAGATGGTCGATAACGAACCGCTTGTTTGTTCTTATTGCTACCGCAGTCTTGCTCGGACTGGGGGCGTATGCTGTTAAAAATTCCGCAGTCGATGCCATTCCAGACCTCTCCGATGTGCAGGTGATCATCAAAACGAGTTATCCGGGACAAGCTCCACAAGTAGTAGAGGACCAGGTGACATATCCGCTAACGACTGCGATGCTCTCTGTTCCCGGAGCGATATCGGTGCGCGGATATTCATTTTTTGGCGACTCCTATGTGTACGTTATCTTCGAAGATGAGACGGATATCTATTGGGCTCGATCAAGAGTTCTTGAATATTTAAACCAAGCAGCGGGGAATCTTCCGGATACCGCGAAGCCGCAGTTAGGCCCAGATGCAACTGGCGTAGGCTGGGTTTACTTGTACGCACTGGTGGATAGAACAGGCGCTCACGATCTTTCGGAACTTCGAAGTATTCAGGATTGGTTTCTCAAATATGAGCTGCAAACGGTCGAGGGTGTATCGGAGGTAGCTACCGTTGGCGGCATGGTGCGGCAGTATCAGATAGAAGTAGACCCGAATAAATTGCGCGCATACAACATTCCGTTAAGCCATATTTCGAATGCGGTAAAGCGCGCAAACCAAGAAACCGGTGCTTCCGTCGTCGAGATGGCTGAAGCGGAATATATGGTTAGAGTGAGCGGCTATCTAAAAAACGTCAGTGACATTGAGAACATACCCTTAGGCTTGAGGCAATCCAATATCCCCATCCTATTAAAGGATGTTGCCGAAGTTCGAATAGGACCACAAATGAGAAGAGGTGTGGCCGAACTTGATGGAGAGGGCGAGGTTGTTGGTGGCATTGTTGTCATGCGTTTTGGGGAAAACGCACAGGAGGTGATTAGTAACGTCAAAGCACGACTTGATTCGTTGAAGGCTGGACTACCGGAAGGGGTGGAAATAGTTACTACCTATGATCGATCCGGGTTGATAAACAGAGCAGTTGATAACCTTGTTGAAAAACTAGTTGAAGAATTTGTTGTCGTGGCGATCATTTGTGCTTTGTTTTTGTTTCACCTGAGGTCTTCTTTAGTTGTAATTCTCAGTCTTCCTGTGGGTATATTGACCGCATTTGTCATCATGTATCAGCAAGGCTTGAATGCCAACATCATGTCGCTTGGCGGAATCGCATTAGCGATCGGCGCCATGGTTGATGGGGCCATTGTGATGGTCGAAAACGTGCATAAGCACATGGAAAAAACGCCGCTCACGAATGAAAACCGCTGGGAGGTAATCGGACGGGCGGCAACGGAAGTCGGGCCACCTCTTTTCTTTTCCCTATTGATCATCACCCTGAGCTTTCTTCCTGTATTTACGCTAGAAGCGCAGGAAGGAAAGCTTTTTACGCCTCTTGCTTACACAAAAACATATGCAATGGCCGCCTCTGCCGGTCTCGCCATTACGCTGGTTCCGGTATTGATGGGCTACTTTATTCGCGGCAAGGTGATTCCAGAGAAAAAGAACCCAATCAATCGCTTACTTATAGCGAGCTATAAACCAGCGCTAAAAGCTGTTCTGACTTACCCAAAGACGGTTGTTCTGTTGGCGTTCGTTGCTATGGGTATCGGCTTGTGGCCGGCAACCAAGCTCGGCAGTGAATTTATGCCCCCGCTGGATGAAGGCGATCTAATGTACATGCCAACCACCTACGCGGGTATTTCAATTGGCAAAGCTCGAGAGCTATTGCAACAAACCGACAAGCTTATAAAAACGGTGCCTGAAGTAGAGACTGTGTTCGGGAAGGTTGGCCGCGCAGAAACGGCAACGGATCCTGCACCTTTGACCATGATAGAAACATTTATTCAACTGAAGCCGCGTGACCAATGGCGACAGGGAGTAACCACGCAGAGTCTTCGTGATGAGTTTGATAAGTTGGTTAAGTTCCCCGGCCTAACGAATGCTTGGGTGATGCCCATTAAGACTCGAATAGACATGCTATCGACCGGTATAAAAACACCCGTTGGAATAAAGGTCGCAGGACCTGATCTAGCCGTGATTGAGGAAATCGGCAAACAACTTGAAAAAGTGCTTCCAGATGTTGAGGGTACGGCTTCCGTATATTCTGAACGGGTCGCAGGGGGACGCTATGTTCATATCGATGTAAATCGTGAGGCTGCGGCGCGGTTTGGTCTTTCCATCGCTGATGTTCAAGAAGTGGTCAGAGCTTCGGTTGGCGGAATGAACATTTCTCAGACTGTAGAAGGACTTGAAAGATACCCTATAAATCTTCGATACCCCCAACGCTTCCGCGATTCCGAAGAGCAGTTGAAGTTGTTACCTGTAGTCACCCCGTCAAAGCAAAGAATTGCGTTATCTGATGTCGCTTCAATATACGTGACACAAGGACCGCCCGGAATAAAGAGTGAAAATGCAAGATTGAATGGTTGGACGTTGGTAGATATATCGGAACGAGATCTCGGCTCTTATGTGCGAGAAGCGCAAAAAGTGGTTGCGGAGAAAGTGATTTTACCCCCCGGATACTCAATTAACTGGTCGGGGCAGTACGAATATATGTTGCGTGCAGAGCAGAAGTTGAAGGTCGTTGTCCCTTTAACCCTTGCCGTCATTGTGTTGCTACTCTATATCAATTTTAGAAATTTTACCGAAGTATTGATTATC
Organism: Oleiphilus sp. HI0080; assembly: GCF_001635135.1. Lineage (NCBI taxonomy): Bacteria > Pseudomonadati > Pseudomonadota > Gammaproteobacteria > Oceanospirillales > Oleiphilaceae > Oleiphilus > Oleiphilus sp. HI0080. Next base: position 3,917 of record NZ_LWFU01000748.1, on the reverse strand, counting down.
ATGGGTACCGTTCCTTTTTCACTAATCGGGGGTCTATGGTTAATGTATTTACTTGGTTACAACATGTCCATAGCGGCCGCAGTAGGGTTTATCGCACTCGCTGGCGTGGCTGTCGAAATTGGGGTGTTGATGCTCGTCTACCTTAATCAATCACTCGGCGATGCAAACGCCATAGCGCAACGAGAAGGGCGCACGCTTTCTCAGCAAGAATTGTCGGACGCAGTGTTAAAAGGGGCCGCACTGCGCGTGCGGCCGATTATGATGACCGTGTTGACGGTCGTTATCGGGCTTATCCCAATTATGCTCAGTGATGGCACCGGTTCTGAGGTGATGCAACGAATTTCTGGTCCGATGGTTGGAGGGATGATTTCGACGCTAATCCTTACGCTTCTCGTCATACCAGTAATCTTTTATTTGTGGAAAAAATCAACCAATGTTGAATTAATTAGTAACGGAGAAAAAGTATGAAAACGAGCAAAGTCGCGTTAATCGGTGTTTTGGCTGTCATCCCAATTGTAGCTCTTGGCGGGCCAGGTGAGAGCGGCCATGATCATAGCTCTCATGGTCATAGTGCTCCTGATCAGGGTGTTAGTAATGAGCATATGCACAAGAACTCACATTCATCGATGCATGAAAGTATGCATGGCGGAGATCATGGTATGCATGGTGGTCATGGGCATCATATGGAAAGCATTGCTGGTTCACCTGGAAAAGAAAGCGAGGTAGACAGAACGATTGAGGTCACGGCCAATGACTCGATGAAGTTTATTCACGAGCCTCTTGAGATCAAAGATAGCGAGACCGTCAAATTCGTAATCACCAATACTGGCGATACGGTACATGAGTTTTCCATTGCAACTAAAGATGAGCATATGGAGCATGGAAAAATGATGATGAAAAACCCGGACATGCATCATGGCCCAGGCGGCCCGTCTATCACTATAAAACCAGGCGAGACGGAAGAGTTGATATGGCGGTTTGAAGAAGCTTGGCAAGTTGAGGTAGCTTGCAATATGCCGGGGCATTATGAGGCTGGTATGCATAGCCCGGTGACGTTTAAGTAGCAAATGACATTACCAAAGTGTGCATACGATGACGCTTCGAGCGTCATACTTTTTTGCATCAAAAGCACAGCCGAACAATGCGCTGCGCTTTTGATGAGCAAGTCTACGATGAAAGGTATTTCTTACCGAACGTAATAGAGTACAAGATAACCGACCAGCAACACAGCCACCCATACAACCATTGTTTCGGTAGGCCATAGTTTCGCGAAATACCCCTTTGGTTTTCCTGTCTGCGAATCGTACGAGCTGGCTACAAGGCTTTTCAAGCTATTGATCGCCGAGTTTTCGCTTGCGACATATGCATTATAAACAGAGCGTGCGCCACGTTGAATGACACTTGGCGCCAGCTTTCGATATACCCAGTCAAAATCAAGATTAGTCGAGCGAAGCTCGGGTGGGTACATGTTTTTAAGGTTCAACCAAACAAAGGCCATTGCAGAGAAGAACAGAAGTTGTAGCTGAGTTAGAACGTGCGTTAAATCATAGGGCTGGTACTCTGCCTCCCATGGAAGTAGGGAATAAACCGTTTGCGCCGGAAAGGTCCCAATTATCACACATAGCGTAGCCGCTAAACCCATCGCGATGAGCATGTTTTTCGGAGGTTCCGTGGTACGGATACCGGAATCATGCGCGAAGAAAGCGAAGTAAGGTATCTTAATGCCTGCGTGGTGAAACACCCCTGCTGCCGCAAACAAAAGAAGTAGCCAGATGATGTCATAGCCTTCCGCAATTGCAGCGCTCATAATCATCGATTTAGAAACAAAGCCACTAAACAGCGGGAAGGCGGAAATCGACGCTGCACCGACGATACAGAATATCGCTGTTTTTGGCATGCTTTTATAAAGGCCGCCCAAATCGGAACCGTTCATTCGCCCGGTCATGTGGAGCACTGCACCCATCGTCATCATCAACAGGCCTTTAAAAATGACGTCATTAAACGCATGTGCGACTGCGCCATTGAGCGCCAATGCAGTACCAATCCCCACACCGACAATCATAAAGCCTATCTGGTTAATCATGCTATATGCGAGCACGCGCCGAAGATCGTTCTCAATCACAGCATAAAAGATCGGGAAGCACGCCATCGTGCCGCCAATCCAAATGAGAAGCTCCGTACCGGGGTAGCCGCGAGCAAAAGCATACACCGCAACTTTCGTTGTAAAAGACGCCAAAAATATCGTGCCGGTTGGTGTCGCTTCTGGATAGGCATCTGTTAGCCAGTTGTGAACAAATGGGAAGGCGCACTTAATGCCGAACGCAAGGAAGATTAACCACGCGCCGATTTGCGCCAGACCGGTATGTTCTAAGCCGATGTGCTCGAAACGTAAACTGTTACCCGCCTGAACAAACATCAGTAAACCGGCTAAAAGGAGTACGCCGGACAACACTTGAATGATTAAATAACGAATACCAGAAGAGTAGGCGCGGTCCGTACGGCGTGCCCAAACGAGAAAAACAGATGTCAGCGCTAGCAATTCCCAAAACACGAATAGGGTTAACAGATCACCCGCGAAGACCGCACCAACGGCACTCGCTGCATAGCTGAGGGCAGCAACGTGCTGAACCGTATCCTTTACATGCAGCGCATAGACGATGGCAATGAACGAAGCCAAGTGAAACAGGTACCCAAACATCAAGCTAAGCTTATCAACCCGAACTGGTTCAAGTGCATAGCCCATAAACTCAAAAGACCAGTAGACGCCGTGCTCTAACCCAGTTAACTGATACGCACCCCAAACAGGGGCAAGCAGCATGATCACACTGCGAAGATGACCCCGCAAAAGTATGGCTGCAAGCGATCCGATTAATAGGGGCAAAAAAGGCGGTAGCAACGTCATACTACTCATCGTAATAATCCTCGCCACGCATTAGAAACTTTCGCATCTCTCGCGCTATCAGTACCAACACAACGCAACCAACGAAGCCATAGATCGCATAGAATGCGGGAATCTTTTCCCATTCGTGGTAAATGTGTCGATGCACAACAAAGTCAGCCACCACAAGTAAGCCGCATATCACGTAAAAGACTTTTAGCATTTTTTGGATGTTCTCCGGTTTGTCGAAGAAATCCTGAGGCTCTTTATTTGGATCCATTTATTGCCCTCCCTGCGTAGTCGAAACACCGGGTATCAGATTTACCAGCTCAATGAGCGGCTGCGGGAAGAAAAACAGCGCCACACAAGAAAATGATGTAATGCCGATCGCGATGAGGATTGCGACAGGAGCTTCTTGAACTTCACCCCATGTCCAAGGCCTTGAAGCACTGTCTGTTTGATTGAAAAAGGCCTTCATCGGTATGGGCAAAAGATAGGCAATGTTGAGCAGGGAGCTAATCATTAACACGGCAACAATCACTAGCTTATCTGCATCGAGTGCGCCAATTGTGAGATACCATTTACTCCATGTTCCCGCCATTGGTGGCAGCCCGATAATGCTAATGGCCCCAATCGCGAACGCGCCCATTGTGAGGGGCATCTTTCTACCCAAGCCTACCATGTCACTAATATTTTTTTTGTGGCTCGCCACCATGATGGCACCCGCGCAAAAGAACAGTGTTATTTTGCCCACCGCATGCGTGGCTATGTGCATCGTCGCCCCGGCTGCCGCGATTGGCGAAGCGAGTAAGGCCCCTACGGTAATGTAGCTCAACTGGCTAACGGTAGAGTATGCGAGGCGTGCTTTGAGGTTGTCCTTAGTCATCGCAATACACGATGAAAGCAAGACGGTCGTTGCTGCGATATATAGCATCACATCAGTCAGCGAAATCTCTTTAAGTTGCTCAAGCCCGAAAATATATATTACGACCTTTAAAACACTAAATACCCCTGCTTTAACAACAGCAACAGCATGGAG
>NZ_LWFU01000747.1:0-3106 GCF_001635135.1 Oleiphilus sp. HI0080 | reverse complement strand
CCTTGTGAATAGGTGAGCTCGTAGCTATGCGAATATACTTCGAAAATTAGACCAAATGGATCTTCTACATAACACATCTTATAAGGCTTCTCGCCAGGATAGTATTCTCGAATCGGCATGCGTTGTTTGCCACCATGCTCGACTATCTTGGCAACTAAGCCTTCAATGTCTGGATCTTGCACGCAGAAATGAAAGGTGCTGGTTTTCCAGTACTCGAAGTCTTTGGGTGTTTCATTGTTCTTAAATTCGAACATCTCAACGCCGATCTTATCGCCCGTCGACATATGCGCAATTTTAAATGAACCCCAGCCAGTGCCGAATACATCAATACACATTTGTCCGATCGCGGTTTCCGATTCCTCGGTGATGACGGTCGGCTCCATAATGTGATACCAACCCATTACATCGCTATAAAATTTGGCCGCCTTCTCGACGTCAGGAACGGATATGCCGATATGTGAAAACGTTCTTGGATAGGTGTTCATTGTAACCCTCTTAGTGTCCTACTTGGCTTGCGACTATGGGCTAGTGCTTAACTCTGAGCCCCTAGCGGATAGTTGCTAGGCAAGATAGGTTTTTTCGTACGGTCGTTTCTCGAATAAACTCTAGTCATGATACGTCGTTAAGCAAGTGTCGCATTGTGCTTCTCCAGAGAGCCCATACCACTCAGGTTTGATCATCGGGCGTATCGTAAACGAATTAGGGAGGGTATCGTCGTATAGCGGCATCACTCGGTAATCGAGGCGCATGAATGCGCTTAACGGATCATCGAAATACCGTCGATTTCGGTCACGCTATTGGCATTGGCTCGATCAATTATTTTTATAATAACCGATTGAATGGCTTCATCTTCTCTCGCGTCATGGTCGCTCGAAAGCTTCTGCTCTTGAGGTTCTGCGCCTTCTTCAAGAGTGAATGAGATAACTACTTCGCTCGCCCTATCTGAGGTGCGACCGAAGTACTGTATTGAGATCAGAGGGTAGCCCTTAAAGCCTTTCTTCACTTGTTTTGCGATACGTTTTTTCGCTTTGTCCACATTCATTCGTTGGTCCTTTTGTTGGCTCAGATTCTTTTTTAGAAAGAGGCAAATAGCTTACACAAGCCTTGAAGAAAGACCGTAAGTAAGGCCATAAGTAAGGCTTAATGAAAGTACGCTTTATGTATCAGAATATCTCCCGACATTGGACGCGCTTTCGTGTGCTCCAACTAACATCCCATCAATTAGACAGACTAGCAAGCCAGACAAGACGATTGGCAGAGGGGGTATTTATGAATTGCTGAAAAGGCTTAGCAAGTGATTCAATTAAGCGTTATTTGCCGACACCTTGCGCTGTGCCCTCTTATTTAAAGAGGACTTACCTTGGCTTTTCTCCTTCGGTTAGCATCGCCATGTATTTCAGAAAGCGCCTTTGTCGGGTCTCTGCCTTTTTTGCGCTTGTTAGTCCGTAAGCGATGACGTAGCGACTCGATTTACTCAGTGTGGCATAAAACTGTTGAGCTTGCGGCTCATCATTAAGAGCGGCTATAAAATCCTCTGGCACTTCAATCTCACTGGCGACATACGCCTTGTCCCAGCGGCCATCCGCTTTTGCTGCGTGAATCTCGGCTAGCCCTGCTATTTGCATCCGGCCGTCGCGTATTAGACGCTCAGCATGTTCGGTATTTCGTTTGGACCACGTGCTGTTTTTTATTCTGGGGGTGATGCGTTGCAGGTAGGCTTGATCGTCTAGGGATTTTTTGATGCCATCAATCCAGCCCCAGCATAATGACTCGATGACCACGTCATCCCAAGTGACACTTTCAATGCCGGTACCTTTTTTGAATATCTTCACCCACAGCTCTCGCTCGCTGTCGTGATTTTCCTCGAGCCATTGGGCGAGATCGTTCGGAGTTGCAAAGGTGACGATACGCGCGGGATTCGGATCAGGCATAGTTTGATTTTTTAGATTATGAAGAGTGGGCAAGCCAACCTAAGCGCTACTATTACCATTAGCACCACCATTACCACCACCATTGGCGCTTAACAAAAGGCCTGTTTGGATCTTTGCGATTACGGATATCCATGATACGCCAGTTTTTACTCACAAGCTGCGCGATTTGGTAGATGGTTTCGCGCGCTAGTAATGTGCGCGTAGAGCCATTCCAACTTTTTTGATTGGTAAACTTGATGGCCGCGGTAGCATCGGGCGATCGCGCCTTCAGCGTTTCTGCCATGGCCAATGCTTCAGCCATTGGGTCTTCGACAACGCGTGTTACTAGACCGTATTCGAGCGCTTTGTCAGCTTTAATGGGGTCGCCCGTCATGATGAGCTCGTTCGCAATGTCTTGCGAGATCGTACTCCGAATCGTTTGCAGCCCCGCCATGTCAGGGACCATGCCCCATTTTGCTTCCATAATCGCCAGCTCGGTATCCGGTCGCGCATAGCGCATGTCGGCACCTAAGGCTAAAGTCATCGCCATACCGTAGCTAATGCCATGCATCACGCAGATCACTGGCACTGGCAGGCGATGCCAGCCAATGCAAAAACGTTGCGCCATGTTGGTACCAAAGGGGTTTAGCTTCCAGCCGATTTTTGCAAACTGAATGGGCTGGCCCATGATGCTTTTAATGTCGATACCAGAGCTAAAGTGCTCACCCTTGCCAGAGATAATAACAACGCGAATGTCTCGGTCTTTTTTGATGATCTTTTGTACATTCACAATGTCGCACATCAGGTCGAAATTAAACGCATTGAACTTTTCTGGTCGGTTGAGAATAACGTGCGCGATGCCGTCTTCGACCTTGTAAATGATATGTTTAAAATCCATGGCTTTGACCTTTTGTTAACGCTGGTTGTCGTACGTTTTTATCTTTTGATCTGAAAGACAGTGAGAGTGAGGTTTCAGCCCTCACTCTCTATCACTCTCACTCTCACTCCGCGCTAGCAACTACAGTTCTAACTACAGTTCTAACTGCAGCTCTAACTACAGCTCTGCTGCGAGTTCTGCGCCTTGTTTAATCGCGCGCTTGGCATCCAATTCACCGGCAAACTCAGCACCACCAATGAGGTGGAAGTTCGTCGTTGGTGAATCCTCAGTGTAAAGCTCTTTGCGCGACTCTTGCCCT
>NZ_LWFU01000746.1:0-468 GCF_001635135.1 Oleiphilus sp. HI0080 | reverse complement strand
GAACAAGAGCATCAATCAGATGGCTCACTCGTATTGCACCCTGGCGAGCATATGCTAACAACGGAATTTCCCTGTCTGACCGATGAAGGGATGACGCTGACTTATCAGCGTGAAAAAGCGCTGGTCCGCGAAGATATGGATTTCGTTACTTGGGAGCATCCCATGGTGACGGAACTCATGGATCAAATGCAAAGCGGTGAGCTCGGCAATGCGGCACTCGCGAAAATTTCGGTGAAGGGTATTCCTCCTGGGACCTTATTCCTGGAGGCGATTTTTACCGTTAATAGCATGGCGCCAAGAAGTTTGCAGTTAGACAAGTACTTGCCTCTATCGCCGCAGCGTATTGTTGTGAACGTGGATGGGCGAGATCTATCAGAAGTTTTACCTTATGAAAAACTCAACGAGTTGAGCTCGGGAATCAAGCGCACTTTAGCGCTGCAGATACTCAAAGAGATTCGGGGTGAGTTC
>NZ_LWFU01000745.1:0-1334 GCF_001635135.1 Oleiphilus sp. HI0080 | reverse complement strand
GACCCAGAGGTGAGCTGGCTGATTGATTTCCTTGAGGAGCGTCGCTCCGAAAAAGTGCTCGTAATTTGTTCCAGCGCCGAGCGTGCGCTGATTGTCGAAGAGTATTTGCGCCTGCGTCAGGGGTTTAGAACAAGCGCCTTCTACGAGGGTTTGAGCATTATCGAACGTGACCGTGCGGCGGCGTATTTCGCTGATCGAGAAGAGGGTGCTCAGGCCTTGATCTGTTCGGAAATTGGCAGTGAAGGGCGTAATTTCCAGTTTGCGAGCAACCTTGTGTTACTGGATCTTCCAAAGAATCCGGATTTGCTGGAACAGCGCATCGGGCGCTTGGATCGAATCGGCCAATTGCGCGATGTTCAGATTCATGTGCCATATATCAAAGGCTCGGAGCGAGAAGGCTGGTATCGCTGGTTCCATGAGGCGCTGAATGCGTTTGAAACGAGTTGCCCGGCAGGCTATGCCATTCAACAGCAGTATGACGATCGCCTCAAACAGTATTTGGACGCCGCGGATTACAACGCTGATGGCGCAAGTCAGTTTATAAGCGAGGTGCGCGGCCATCAAGAAGCGCTGATGGCGGAAATGCAGCAAGGCCGCAATGTATTGTTGGAATTGAACTCCTGCCGAACGGAGGAGGCGCAAGCATTGATAGAGTTGTTGGAGTCTGAGGAACGGAGCCAAGAACTCGCCGCTTACATGCAGCGTGTTTACGATTTATATGGTGTTGAACAAGAGCATCAATCAGATGGCTCACTCGTATTGCACCCTGGCGAGCATATGCTAACAACGGAATTTCCCTGTCTGACCGATGAAGGGATGACGCTGACTTATCAGCGTGAAAAAGCGCTGGTCCGCGAAGATATGGATTTCGTTACTTGGGAGCATCCCATGGTGACGGAACTCATGGATCAAATGCAAAGCGGTGAGCTCGGCAATGCGGCACTCGCGAAAATTTCGGTGAAGGGTATTCCTCCTGGGACCTTATTCCTGGAGGCGATTTTTACCGTTAATAGCATGGCGCCAAGAAGTTTGCAGTTAGACAAGTACTTGCCTCTATCGCCGCAGCGTATTGTTGTGAACGTGGATGGGCGAGATCTATCAGAAGTTTTACCTTATGAAAAACTCAACGAGTTGAGCTCGGGAATCAAGCGCACTTTAGCGCTGCAGATACTCAAAGAGATTCGGGGTGAGTTCGGTGCGTTGCTTGCTCATGCACAACGTCGTGCAGAAGCGGTGCTGCCGACCTTACTTGACGAAGCTCGTACACGGTTGAGTGCGGATATGGATGCCGAAATACACCGTTTGCACAGCCTGCAACAAAAGAATCCCTTGAT
>NZ_LWFU01000744.1:0-1454 GCF_001635135.1 Oleiphilus sp. HI0080 | reverse complement strand
TCTTGCTGCGATGCTGGTGGCGTTTTTAAATCTCGAAGGCTGGATTGGCGGCCTTGCCATTCTGATCGCCTTACTATTATTCAGCTTGGCGCGAAGCTTGTGCTCGCTTAGCTCAAAAACGGTACTCGGTGCGACCGTTCGAAAATCCAAGCGCGGCGGCTTACTCGGCACTGCTGGAACAATCGCAGGTGCCATCAGCGTCGCCTATGGCATTTGTTTATACATTTATACAAACCGTCTACTGAACACAGAACCAAGTTCCGCTTCAGCCGCCTCAACCAACCAATCCGTTGGTTCAGGCGCGGTGGTGAGTCAGGGTTTGGCGGAACATCATTGGATTTTGGGTAGCCTATTGGGCGCGGCAAGCCTCTTCTTCGCGTTAGCCGCCGTTAGCTACTTATCTGTACAATGGCAAAACAAGAGTCCAGACTCCTCTTCCGGCTCAACTCCAGATCAGTCGCCTCCCGCTGGGCGTCTCTTGATGAATGACACGCACTTTGCGCGCTTTGTGATCACCCGAGCTTTTATGATGGTCTCTGCACTTGCGATGCCTTACATCGCAATGCTCTCTCTGTCTTCATCGCAACAGGATTCAACCTCAACCATCGCCGTCTTTGCGCTACTGGTAATCATCGAAGGCTCCAGCAGTCTTGTAAGTAGTCGCTTTTGGGGCACAGCATCTGATAAGAACAGTCGTATGGTGCTCATTAGTTCAGCGCTTTTAAGTTGCGTTTTATGCGCATTCGCTACCGCGGGACTCAGTGACCTGCTTTCGCCTCCTACTTGGGCTTGGTTGCTGATGTATGCGCTGTTAAGCCTGACGCACAATGGTGTTCGCCTGGGTCGCAAAACGTTTGTGGTCGATCTGGCCGATGACCAGCAAAACAGTAATGAAAAGCGTACAGAATATGTCGCCATCAGTAATACCTGTATTGGCGCACTGTTACTGCTATTTGGCCTTGCCTCTGCGGTTCTGGCACAGAGCTCGTTATTTGCGCTGTTTATCGTATTCACCATCAGTGCGCTTATCGCGACCGTACTAGGCTTGACGTTAAAGCGTATCTAGCGCTCTCCCTCCCTGAACTTTTTTCAAACGATCGGTAAATTTCGCCCATCAAAGTACCATCCAAATAACCAATCAACACATAAACCTTTGATTTTTATATACTTTATACTCTGGCACGACCCCTGCAACCTATTCATTGACGCTTAGCGTTGAACACCATTTTTAACAGGGAGCACAGTATGAACTTCAATAAATCATTTCTAGCCTCGGCCATTCTTTCAACGGCTGTTACAGCAACCGTTTCCGGTTCAGCATTAGCTGGCCAAGGATATGCAGACGAGATGGAAGGTAAGCTCAATTCAGCTTGGCTTGATGGAACAGTAGAAATGGCCTTAATGCTGGACAAAAACCTGAATAACTTTGAGATCGACACCACCGTTGTCGGCAC
>NZ_LWFU01000743.1:0-760 GCF_001635135.1 Oleiphilus sp. HI0080 | reverse complement strand
TCAAAGATGCGTTTAGTCTTTGGTTAAACCAACATACGGATGAGGCTGAGCAGCTCGCTACCTTGTGCATCAATAATGCACAAAAGAGAATGCGCGCTAGTAAAAAAGTCGTCCGTAAAAAGGTGACTTCCGGACCTGCGCTACCAGGGAAACTTGCAGATTGCTCCGGGGTCGATGCGATGCGCTCAGAGTTATTTTTGGTAGAGGGTGACTCTGCTGGTGGCTCTGCAAAACAGGCGCGTGATCGTGAGTATCAGGCAATCATGCCCTTGAGAGGTAAAATACTGAATACGTGGGAGGTCGAGTCGAGCGAAATTCTCGCCTCGCAAGAGGTTCATGATATCTCTGTTGCGATTGGTGTCGATCCTGGCTCAGATAACCTCGAAGGTCTGCGTTATGGCAAGGTTTGTATACTTGCCGATGCCGACTCGGATGGATTGCATATCGCGACCTTGTTGTGCGCCTTATTCGTAAAGCATTTCCAGCCTTTGGTTGAAGCAGGGCACATCTACGTTGCGATGCCGCCTCTCTATCGAATCGATGTCGGTAAGGAAGTCTTCTATGCGCTGGACGAATCTGAGCGTAAAGGCGTGCTCGATCGTATCGAGGCCGAGAAGAAAAGAGGCAAAGTCAACGTTCAGCGCTTTAAGGGCTTGGGCGAGATGAATCCTATGCAATTGCGTGAAACAACCATGGCACGCGACACGCGTCGTCTCGTCCAATTGACGATAGAAGATCATCCCGGAACGGTTGCCAACAT
>NZ_LWFU01000742.1:0-1302 GCF_001635135.1 Oleiphilus sp. HI0080 | reverse complement strand
TCGGCCGCCACAACGAGATAATAGTCGTCTTCATCGTGACGAATGGTATTCTTGGGAGGAACCACCTTACCCTTCACTAAGTTGTCGGTCACATCAAGTAAAGCGGAAATAAAGATCTTGTAGCACGCGATACCCTCCTTCATAAACGCGTCCCGATCTCCTTGCGGCAACTTCTTAGCAACAAAACCACCCTTTGCGCCTACCGGGACGATCACGGCATTTTTAACTTGCTGCGCCTTCACCAACCCAAGAACCTCTGTACGGTAATCTTCATTACGATCAGACCAACGCAAGCCACCTCGAGCCACTTTTCCTCCGCGCAAATGCACGCCTTCAACTCTTGGTGAATAGACAAAAATTTCAAACATTGGCACGGGAAGCGGCACATTTGGAATTAAACGAGGTAAAAGTTTGAACGAGATATATGACTTAAACTTGTCTTTGGCTTTCTGATAGAAGTTGGTTCTAACGGTCGCCTTGATTAGATCAAGGTACAAGCGGAGGATCTTATCCTCTGTCAAATTCGGGACATCTTCCAAGCCTTCTAGAAATTCAGTTTCTAATTTCTCAAAAGCCTTAGTCCGCTCAGCTTTTTTAGGGCCTTCTGGATCAAACCGTAGTTTAAACATTTCCAACAACAGCTGAACCAAGTCATCATGATGGACTAAGGTGCTTGAAATCAGCTCCTGGGAGTTACTCACTCGTACCTGTCGCATATACCTCGCGTAACTGCGAAGCACAGCAATATCTCGCCAATCCAAATAGGATGTGACCAATAGCCGGTTGAATCGGTCATTCTCAGCTCGCTCATCCCATATTTCTTTAAATAAGACTTCAAACTTATCTTTAATTTTGGCGAGATCAATGCCTTTGCCACTATGCGATTGGAGCGAAAAGTCATGCATCCAGATAACATTTCCGGAGAGGCTCTTCACGATAAACGGGCTTTCCCCGATCACTCGAAAACCCATATTCTCGAAGATCGGCATAACATCAGAAAGCGTGACCGGCTCATCACCAACAAATAGCTTGCAGTGGAACGTGTCTTCACCTTCATCCATGGAACGGTAGAAGCTCATTTCCAAGCCGCCGCCATTCGCAATCGTATCGATATGACTTAAATCTAAAGCGGCGCGTCGTGGCGTGAAGGCTTCACGATAACTTGCATTAAAACCTTGGCGATAATGCTTTGCGAGATGACTACCCTGTTCTTCGCCATACTGTTCTGTCAGTGCGGCTTCCAAGTCGTCATGCCAGGAAATAACGACACCGAGAATTTTCTGTTCGATCGCTTCAAACTTA
>NZ_LWFU01000741.1:0-805 GCF_001635135.1 Oleiphilus sp. HI0080 | reverse complement strand
TATCAAAATATCACGCCTATTTTTAGAACACTGGGTGCGCCAGCTCATCTCATGCCGCTTATTCATGAGTTTATGGATATTTGGTTTCTCGGAAGCTTTATTGTCGTTATACCGATGGTCGGTAATTCCGCATTGAGAGCAGCCGGGAATACCTTCATTCCCGGTGTCATTATGATGGTGGTCGCAGTTGTAAACATCATTCTCGACCCAATCTTGATCTTTGGTTACTTCGGCTTCCCTGCAATGGGACTAGCCGGCGCAGCGGTCGCCACCATCGTTTCTTACTCGTTTGCTCTCTTCATCGGCTTATATTTACTCACCGTCAGGCTTCGGTTTTTAAGCTTGAGCGATTGTAAGGGACGCATCGTCCAAAGCTGGCTAGATATTCTTCGGCTCGCCATTCCCGCCATTGGCACAAACCTAATCGCCCCCCTTTCCGTCGCTTATGCAACATGGTTGGTTGCCGCTTACGGGACCGACGCTGTCGCGGGCTTCGGCGTAGCCAGTCGCATCGAGTCGCTATGCCTAGTTGTAATCATGGCGATCTCTTCCATTATGGGGCCATTTGTTGGTCAGAACTGGGGTGCTGGGCGTCAAGATAGAGTAGCGCAAGGCTTGCTTCTCACGCGACGATTTAGCCTTGCTTTTTGCTTTGCGTTAACCTTGATCTTACTCTTCTTTAGCAAAGATATCTCTCAGCTGTTCACTGACGACGCAAAGGTGGTCTCTGCCTCGAGTCACTACCTATTAGCGGTACCATGGTCGTATTTTTTTCTCGCTGTTATTATGATTACCTCATCAAGCT
>NZ_LWFU01000740.1:0-1206 GCF_001635135.1 Oleiphilus sp. HI0080 | reverse complement strand
AACGTGTCTGGTAGAGACAAACCGGGCTTAACGTCTGAAATGACCAGCATTATGGCGCAATACGATATTCGTATTCTCGATATCGGTCAGGCAGTCATTCATGATTATCTGACGTGGGGTATTTTGGTTGAGGTTCCGGGAGACCGAGAGTCAAGTAGTGTGCTAAAAGACTTGTTGTTCCGGATGCACGAGTTAGAGCAGGATGTGAGTTTCAAGCCCGTCAGCAAAGAAGACTATCAGCATTGGGTTGAAGGAAAAGGCAAGGCAAGATACATCGTCACGTTGTTATCACGTGCTATTTCCGCCGAACAAATCGCGAAAGTGTCTGCTGTCACCGCAGAGCACGGTTTAAATATTGATAATATTACCCGTCTATCGGGAAGGCCTGCGGTTGATGCAGCCGTCGATGCTTCCAAGGCTTGCATTGAATTCTCCGTGCGCGGCACTCCGCCGGATCTAGATCAGTTGCGTCAGGATTTTCTCAATATCGGTAACCAGTTAGGGGTCGACATTGCCTTCCAAGAGGATTCGATATTTAGGCGTAATCGTCGCTTAGTCGTCTTTGATATGGATTCGACGTTGATTGAAGCGGAAGTGATTGATGAGCTTGCGAAAGAAGCTGGTGTTGGCGAGCAAGTTTCCGAGATCACCGAGTTGGCAATGCAGGGTAAGCTGGACTTTAAACAAAGTTTTGAGAAGCGTGTTGCCTTGCTTGAGGGCTTGAGTGAAGACGTTCTTGAGCGTATCGCTCAAAGACTAAAGCTGACCGAGGGTGCCGAACGATTAATCTCTACGCTTCGAGGGCTGGGATACAAAACAGCAATCCTGTCTGGCGGCTTTAATTATTTTGCGGAAGGCTTACAGGAAAAGCTGGGTATCGATTATGTGTTTGCTAATGAGCTTGAAATTAAGGATGGCAAGGTGACGGGGCGCGTGACCGGCCGAGTCGTTGATGGTGAGCGCAAAGCAGAGTTGTTGGATGAGCTGGCGGAGAAAGAGGGTATTGGGCGTCAGCAGGTTATCGCAGTGGGAGACGGAGCGAACGATCTTCCAATGTTAAGTCGTGCCGGTTTAGGTGTCGCGTTCCGTGCAAAGCCTTTGGTTAAAGAGAGTGCGAAACATTCTATTTCGAACCTAGGTTTAGATGCCATTCTTTATTTGATTGGCTTCAGAGATAGAGAGGCCGGAGGGCAGATTTAGCACACT
>NZ_LWFU01000739.1:0-1757 GCF_001635135.1 Oleiphilus sp. HI0080 | reverse complement strand
AGCGTTTTCTACAGAATACGCTACGCGTGCTACAGGGCTATATGACGCATCTAGCTGAAGTCGGCCAATCGCGCGAGTCTCATCCTCACCCAACGCACGTTGATCAGCGGGCTCATAGCCACGACCACGCGCAATCTTGAGCTTCATGTTCACTTCGCCGTTATCGCTTAAATGACAAATAACGTGGTCCGGATTGAGAACCTCAACGTCGTGATCCACTTGAATGTCACTCGCCAACACAGGGCCTGGCCCTTTCTTGGTAAGCGCCAAAGTCGCCTCATCCTTAGCGTGCATGACGATAGCTAGCCCTTTAAGGTTCAAAAGAATCTCAATGACATCCTCTTGAACACCTTCAATAGCACTATACTCGTGCAGTACACCGTCGATCTCAGCTTCTACTACCGCACAACCAGGCATAGAAGAGAGCAAAATTCGGCGAAGAGCACTCCCAAGAGTGTGGCCGAAACCCCTTTCTAGTGGCTCTAAAACCACTTTTGCGTGTGTTGCACTTAACTCCTGAACTTCAATATTTCGAGGATTCAAGAATTCATTTACTGAACGCTGCATATACGCCCCTATACGTTATGTTGTAGATCCAAAGCTTACTTAGAGTAAAGCTCGACGATTAGGTTTTCGTTGATATCAGCCGGCAGATCGCTACGCTCAGGCGCAGACTTAAATGTTCCACTTAGCTTATTTGTATCAACTTCGACCCACTCAACCGGCGCGCGATTACCCGCCAGCTCAACTGCGCTTTTAACACGCAATTGATTTTTCGCTTTCTCGCGAACAGATACAGTATCACCTGCTTTGACCTGATAAGAGGCAATGTTTACCACATTGTCATTAACCAAGATCGACTTATGCGATACTAACTGACGCGCTTCTGCACGAGTCGAACCAAACCCCATACGATATACAACATTATCGAGGCGTTGTTCTAAGAGTTGAAGCAAGTTCTCACCAGTCGCTCCTTTACGGCGCGCTGCTTCTTTGTAATAGCCACGGAACTGCTTCTCTAATACGCCGTACAAACGACGAACTTTCTGTTTCTCACGGAGCTGAGTACCATACTCAGATAGGCGACCACGACGTGCGCCGTGCATCCCTGGTGCCGTCTCAAGATTACATTTTGAATCTAGAGCCTTAGCACCGCTCTTTAAAAACAGATCTGTCCCTTCACGACGAGACAGTTTACATTTTGGTCCAATATAACGAGCCATTTATCTGTTCTCCCTAAACGCGACGTTTTTTCGGTGGACGACAGCCATTGTGTGGAATCGGCGTTACATCCGTGATGTTTGTGATTTTGTAACCACAAGCGTTTAGTGCTCGAACAGCGGACTCGCGTCCTGGCCCAGGCCCTTTAACCATAACTTCTAGGTTTTTGAGGCCGTATTCAGCAGCCGCGTTACCGGCTCTTTCAGCTGCTACCTGCGCAGCAAAAGGTGTGCTCTTACGTGATCCACGGAATCCAGAACCACCTGCAGTTGCCCATGAAAGAGCGTTACCTTGGCGGTCTGTAATGGTCACGATCGTGTTATTGAATGATGCATGGATATGAGCCATACCATCAACAACAGTCTTTTTCACCTTTTTACGGGTACGTGTACCTGGCTTTGCCATTACTGTTTCCTACTTATTTACGAATTGGTTTGCGAGGACCCTTTCGAGTGCGAGCGTTGGTCTTACTACGCTGACCACGCACAGGCAAGCTGTGGCGGTGGCGAAGACCACGGAAGCAACCAAGATCCTTC
>NZ_LWFU01000738.1:0-547 GCF_001635135.1 Oleiphilus sp. HI0080 | reverse complement strand
AAAGTTGTGTGTTTAATACGAAGTAAAATATACAACCAGATTCTTAAATATACTATTTACCGAACCTACATATTTACAGTTTTCATTCGGCGAGCGAATGAAAATTTGCTAAAGCCTTTAACAATACTTTGATAACCCGCTGCTACTGGCCTTTGTAACCTATTCCTATCTGGTATATTTCTCTCGACCGAGCACGCGATGCATCCGGTTTACGGGAATATACTTTCGTAAACATTGTGCGCATTTGCGCTAGCAAAGCATCAAAGCCCTCACCTTGAAATACCTTTGCCACAAAGTTTCCGCCTGGTTTTAAGGTGTGAGCGGACATATCTAAAGCTAGCTCAACCAAGTACATCGCAGAAGGAATATCAACTGCAGAGTTACCACTCATATTGGGGGCCATATCTGAGATTACAAGATCTACCTTGCCATCTATTTCTGCCAAAATCATTTCGAAGACATCGTCATCCGTAAAATCACCTTGCACAAACGTCACGTCTGGCAGCGGATCCATCGGCAATATATCGCTCGCGATCACTTTTCCAGA
>NZ_LWFU01000737.1:0-12724 GCF_001635135.1 Oleiphilus sp. HI0080 | reverse complement strand
GTTTTTTCTCGCATCTTCTATACCAGAGAACAGCGCCATTGCGCGAGCATCAAGCTGTTTAATCTGGTCTATGTACGTGGCTTTTCGATCTTCAAAATAGGCTGACGAATCAGGTCTCAGCCTCACCAACTCTGAGGAAATATTCTCTAAGTAGTAAATTGCCTGTCTCAGGCTTGTCCATGCGTGAGGGTCTGCCACGCCATCAACCGCAGAGTGTGCATCATGGTCTTGATGCGAGTGACCATGTTCGTCTGTCTGTTGCATAATTACATCGATGCCTTTTGATGCAACGAGCGTGGTTCCAGAATAACCCGACGCATCAATAATTCGATTCATCCACCCCTCAAGTCCAAGCCCGTTCACAACGAAAAGCTCAGCATTTGAGAGTAACGCCATATCTTGAGGTGTCGCTTTGTAAACATGGGCATCTTCATCCTTCTCAACAAGGCTGGTTACATCCACTTTGTCGCCGCCGGGTTCTTTGACCCAGTCGCCCAAAATACTAAAAGACGCAACCACCCCCAATAGCTTGATCACGTTGATTTGCCACCGCATCGGCACTAAACAAAAAACAAGCGAGCGCAGTGATTCTCACGAGAAGAACAGGCATAACGAGAACAATTCCTCATTTGATACAGCGAAATGTTTAAAAACGTAACGAAATGTACAGGCACGCACGGCAAAGTGTAACAGGGTCTATACTTGTCGTAAGGCTTTTTTTCGCCACGTTACCACTGTCGTTAAAAGTTTTACTTTGGCTCGATAACGAGTGTTGAGCCCAATTATAAATGTCGCATAGGGAGAATCGGCTATGAATTTTGAAGCAGCGAAAGCTTATTTACTTAGCAAACCTGAAGCGCGAGAAGATTATCCATTCGGACCACCAGTACTTGTACCAAAAATCAAAGGGAGCATGTTTGCGACCCTTACAAAACAAGACGGTGTGCCACACATGAATTTGAAGTGTGCCCCCTGCTTCGCAGAAGAGTTGAGAGAGATGTACGACTCGATTGTGCCAGGCCATCACATGAACAAAACACACTGGAACACAATCGTCTTAGATGGGAGCGTTCCGGATGAAGAGCTAGAGCGAATGATCGACCATAGCTATTCGCTTGTCGTTAAAAAACTGAAAAAGTCACAGCGTAGTTTGCTAGAGCAAGCATATGACCATGACGAGCTGTACAAGGAGTTGGAGTTACAATTCGTTGCCTAGCGATTCATCTTATCTCGATACTTTACCGCAGTTTCGAGAATAGATTAGGCTCTGATCGATCGTTCTGACCCTGAGGGTTACTGTATTGGATGACCAAGCACCATCGTCCAATACACCTCATAGTCAGCGTTATCGGCGATATAAACCGCTACCGCACCCTCTTCATAATGACCATTCATGATTGCTGAGCAGTGACTTGGACTATCGAGCCATCCTTGCATCACACTATCGACAGAGTAAAACCCAGCAGCAATATTCTCACCGACCATGTTCCAGGAATAACCCGCTTGCGTTGCGCGGCTGCCGACTCGCAAGCCGTTCGAACCAGTATGACTAAAAAAATTGTTATCGCCCATATCCGTAGAATGCGTTAAACCTGCGGCCTCTAATTGGCAATTCCACGTCACAGGGCCTACCGCCTCATAAAACACTGCGCCACAACTACGCGACTGGGCACGCGCCGCATTCAGAGCGACTAATAACTCATCATCAAGTTGGCTAGTGAGGCAAACCTCATCCATTAACTGAGCAGCAACTGCTTGCCCCTGACCCTGAGAGGTAGCACCCGTTTCAGAAAGACTGTTCACTTCGCTAGTCGAATCATATGCACCAGAAGAGCAAGCGCTTAGAACAAGCGCACAAGTACTCGCGCTCACTAGACGATAAAAATTCTGAATTGTCGACATGCTGCATCCGATTCTCTGATTTCAATGCACTTCAGTACAGCAGTCGCTTTGCGTTCCTTCCGTTGTCGAGAGGTATGGTTTTGTACTCTTGTATGAGCGTTATGAATGATCCGGTTTCAGAATGTAAAATGCTGTAAACCCCAAAGCAGACAAGGGCTACAGAGCCGTTTAACGTAACACTCGTTAACCGAAAATTGGGCGTCAGGGTTTGTGAGCGAAGACACACTTAGCAACATTGCTTGAACTCAAATCGGACAAGCACACGAAACGCGATCATCTGCTGGAGTTTTGTACGCTTTTTGACTCACGTAAATTGATCTGCATTGGAGATACTCTCGTTCCCATAAGTGCCGCAAGGGATCGAGGCTCATAAAAACAAAAGGATTCACGAAACAAAAACGATAATCATAACAGATGATACTAATGAAACGTTCTCTTAAAACCTTGGCCGGCCTGATCGGCGGTGCCGTACTTTCTGCAAGTGCAGTCGCATACGACAACATCTACATTTTCGGTGACAGTCTTTCTGACACTGGTAATGCTCAAGCATTTACCAACGGAGCTGTTCCAGCACGTTTCTCTAACGGTCCGGTAGCGGTCGACATTATTGCCGGCGCTTACGGTTTGCAAGCTACGCCTTCAGTGTTTTTGGCGGGCGCAGGAGAGCTAGGTAACAACTATGCAGTTGGCGGCGCCGTTGCTTTGGATGCAGACGGTGATGACACAAACGTCACTGACACCAACCTCTCTTCTCAAGTAAATGCATACCTTGCTTACAACCAGTTCCAGGCGAGTTCTACTGCACTTTATGCGGTCATCATCGGTGGCAATGATTTGTTCGCAGCACAAGCCATTCGTGCAGGTTCTGTCGCAGAAGAGAACGGCGCTGTTCGCCAAGACATTCGTAAAGCCGCAGAAGCGCGAGTAACCGCCGCTGTCGATTCAGTTGAAGCGCAATTGATGAAGCTAGTTGGGTTTGGCGCTCGCAACCTGCTTGTTGGCACTGCACCTGATGTAGCACAAGTTCCTACCTCACTCGATTCAGCGGCTGGCCTCCAGGCGATCGCGGATGACAAACAAGAAGCGAAACGTGCAAGCAAATTTTTGAAGTACACATCCAAGCTAACAGCACAATATAACGAAGAGCTCGCTGCAGCAGTTGAGCGTGTTGAATCGGCTGCAGGTATTGATATCACTATTTGGGATTTGGAAGCATTCCTTTCTAACCAGATTGAAGATGCTGAAATGCTCGGCTTTGACAATACAACGGATGGTTGTATTGAAGACTTTTCAAATCTTCCTGCATGTGATGGTTTTGTCTTCTTTGACGGCGTGCACCCGACGACTGCCGTTCATACAGCAGCCGGCCTAGAAGTTCTTCAACTTCTTCAGTAAGCCTGTCTGTAGTGAAAAACCCAAGACATTGTCTTGGGTTTTTTCTATTTGAAAGGCGCTAGCTGCCTCCCTTTCGCTGACCAATAACCGACAGTGCCGCCACCCGATACGCTTCAGCCAACGTTGGGTAGTTAAAGATGTTCTCAACAAAGATATCAACAGGACTATCGCTTAAAATCGCCATTTGCCCAATGTGTACTAATTCTGTTGCACCTTCTCCGACAATCTGAACGCCGAGTATTTTTTCACCTTTCGCATCGCAAATGATTTTTAATAAACCATCTCGTATACCACTAATTTGACCCCGAGAAATCTCATCAAAGCGCGCGCTTCCAACAATAATCTCGCCCTGCTCTCTCGCACTCTGCTCTGTCATGCCAACTCCCGACAACTCTGGTATCGAATAGATCCCTGAAGGGATCAATGACGACATCGCACCGACTTCAATACCGAGCGCATTACAACTCGCTCTGCGCCCTTGCTCCATCGATGCAGATGCGAGCGAAGGCGGGCCAATAACATCGCCAGCCGCGAAGATATTCTCAATGCTCGTACGCAAATATTCATCAACCCGAATATGACCATGTTCACTGAGAACCAAATCCAAGGCGTCTAAACCGAGCTCTGCAATGTTCGCTTCACGTCCAGCCGCCACCAATAACTTCGAACTCGAATACTCTGAACCGTCATTACACCGCGTAATCACCTGCGAAACCCCATCCCATTCGACCTGTTCAACGGTGCGATTCCCAATCCATGTACCGCCCATTGCTTCAAAGGTTCCCAGAAACCGTTCAACCAAGTCTTCGTCCATAAAACCCAAAGGTCTCGGGTAACGATCGATCATCGTCACGTTTACTCCAAGAGCCTGAAAAATCGAGGCATATTCACTCGCAATAACGCCACCTCCGAGCACCGTTAAACTTGGCGGCAAATACATCATGGTTAAGATGGAGTCGCTATCAAAAATATTCTCATGATCGACCGGTATGCCCTCGGGATGACGGGGTACTGAACCGCTGGCAATCACAAAGTTCGTCGCAGAAAAATTTTCCAAATGCCCGTCTACAGATTCGATCATAAGCGTATTGCGGGTCGAGAAATGCGCTCGGCCATGGATGCGTGTGATGTCGTTTCGTTCAATTTGTTGCACCATGAAGCGGTCATGCGCGTCAATTACGCTCCCTAAACGGTCAATCAGGGTCGCCATCTCTGTATCTTCGGCTAACTCGAAATCACAAAGAACTGCGTTTTCCCGCATACTTTTAACGCGTAACGCATTCTCGCGAAGCGTCTTGCTAGGGATAGTTCCTCGGTGAACACAAGCTCCGCCGAGATATCGATCTTGCTCGATCAAAGCGACTGTTTTCCCGGCCTTCGCAGCTTGCACGGCTGCTTTTTGTCCCGCAGGGCCACTACCTATGACGATCACATCGAACTCATTCATAACTTGTGCGCCCTCACTGCCGCTACAATCTGATCACGCCGCTCTGTCAGTTCGTGTAGCTGATCCTGATACAGATTCAAGTGCTGAAAAACCTCTGCCTTGAGCACCGGCTCAAGGTCGGCACCATCAAGGCTCGCGCTCGCCAATTTTGCGCCGGCATTAACCACCGCCGCTTGCTGACGGTACTGATCACACGCGGAATAGTTATTGGAATAAAATGAGGTAAGACACACAACCTTGGGCATCTCCCAAGCTTGGTTAATTTCTTGTCCAAACAGCGGATGCATCACATCCTCTAACTCGCGCACCTTATTTGCATCCAGTTTGATGCCGTTCATGACGGCCATATCCGAGAACATCTGCAAAAACGCAGCGCGACCAATACCGTGTAGCAAACCACATAAAAATGCAGACTCAACATTCTCCTGCGATGCGCGCGCTATTTCTTTCGACCAGAGAGCCGAACAGAAACCATGCTGAGAAATATCTGACAAACGATTTTCATATCCCGGCGCATTGAATAGCTTTGCGTTGAGCGCGACACCAAGAGAGATCTCACAAATCAAATTCATGCCCAGTCGCGCAATGGCCTGCTGCAGCGAAACCATAGATGCTTTGGGCGTGTAGAGTGCAGAATTGGCCACGCGCATCACGTGGCCAGCTAGATTGGGGTCGCTTTGAATAAGATCCGCTAGGCTAGCGGCATCCGACTCGGGAGAATTGGCAAGTCGCATCACTTCTGTGGCAATCGCAGGAAACAGGGGCACATCAATGTCCCCCTTGCTCAAGCGCACAACCACGTGCTTGCCAAGCTCTCTCAGGTCTGCAGATAGCTCAAAAACGAGTTCTGTTTTTTGGTCTTCAGTAATCAAAAAGGGCCGCTCCTGTACATAAACTCACCAGAGTTTAGTCCAAGATTGCGACCCTGAAGTTAACGCCCTAAGATTTTCGCCAAACGCGCTCGCGATAACACCCCTTTTAGTTTCCCTTCTTCACTCACTACCGGCAAAGGATGCTCCGTATCTAGCGTGTCCGGAATCACCTCTTCAAGCAGCGACTCAGGCGAAATCTCGCAGCTCTGCTCGAAGTACTCCTCCGTTAGAGGATCACTTTCCTTCGCTTCGTTATCAACCGCCTGCTCTAGCGTTTCCTGAAGCACTGCGCCCTCGTAGCCATCAGAAGAAACAACATAGGCGTAGTCATTTGAAGAAGCCCGCATTTGTTGCAAGGCATCCCCAATGGTTGTCGCTGTAATGCGGTTCACTGGCGGTTTCATAACGTTCTCAACGGTCAAGGCGCGCGCCCGATTCACATCACGTACAAAGGCCTCAACGTAATCATCAATCGGTTCGAGCAGAATTTGGCTTGGCTCGCCAACCTGAACTAGCTCGCCATCTTTGAGAATGGCAATACGATCACCGACACGCAGCGCCTCATCAAGGTCGTGTGTAATAAACACGATGGTCTTATGCAATTTTTCCTGAAGGTGGATCAGTTGATCCTGCATTTCACTGCGTATTAAAGGGTCCAACGCCGAAAATGCCTCGTCCATTAGCAGCACATCGGGATCGGTGCACAACGCGCGCGCCAAACCAACACGTTGCTGTTGCCCGCCAGACAACTGAGACGGGTATAACGCTTCATACCCCTCTAGACCCACATCGGCTAACCACGTTTTAGCTTTCTCAAGTCGCTCCGCTTTCGCAACGCCTTGCGTTTTCAAACCAAAGGCAACATTGTCGATAACAGATTGATGGGGCAACAAACCAAAATGTTGAAAGACCATCGACATACGTTGACGTCGAAAATCTTGCATTTGGTTCTTGTCGTACTGCATGACGTCATCGCCACCGAACAAAATTTGCCCTGCTGTCGGCTCGATCAAACGATTAAAGTGTCGAATGAGCGTAGATTTACCAGAGCCTGAAAGCCCCATAATCACGAAAATCTCGCCACGCTTGATGTCAAGATTGATATCCTTGAGCCCAAGCGTATGCCCCGTCTTTTCGAGAATCTCAGTTTTGCTCAAGCCCTTGTAAACCAGATCCATGTGTTTAGAGGCATCCTCTCCGAATAGCTTATAGAGGGATTTAATCTCGATAAAAGTGTTGTCGTCTTTGGGCTCAATTTGGGCGTCCGTCATTGCTTACCTCCCAAATGCGCTTGTGAGCGTTTTGCATAAGCTTGCGATACGCGATCAAAAATAATCGCCAACACGACAATCGCAACACCGTTAAACAAACCAAGTGCAAAAAACTGATTATTGATAGACCGCAATACTTGCTGTCCAAGCCCGGCAACACCAATCATCGAAGCAATCACCACCATCGCCAGCGCCATCATTATGGTCTGGTTTACTCCCGCCATAATATTTGGCATTGCGAGAGGTAACTGCACTTGGAAGAGTTTTTGCGTTGGCGTCGTACCAAAGGCGTCTGCGGCCTCTAGTACTTCTTTATCGACTAATCGAATACCGAGATTGGTTAAGCGAATCACCGGCGGAATGGCGTAAATAATCACGGCGATCATGCCTGGGATCTTTCCGATGCCCAAAAGCATAACGACAGGAATAAGATAAACGAAAGCAGGCATGGTCTGCATGACATCCAGAATCGGCGTAAAAACAGACTGCACACGGTCAGATCTGGCCATCAAAATTCCGATAGGAATACCAATTAAAATGGAAAGCAGCGTGCTCACGGTGATGATACTTAAGGTACTCATCGTGTCTTCCCACATGCCAAATAAACCAATACCGAATAAAGCAAAAGCTACAGAAATCGTCAGTTTCCATGAGCGCGCGGCCATGTGACAGATACCGGCAATAACAAAAATAACCAGCCACCAAGGGGCGGCCAAAAGCAACTTCTCAAACCAAATAAGAAACTGCAGCAAGGGCTCAAAAAAAGCCTCAATGTTTTCGCCATATTCACGCGAAAAGCTTCGATAAGCCGTATCCAATGACTTACGTATCTCTACGAGGGTCTCACGACTGAGTTTAGGAAATTCCGTTAAAAAAGACATAGTGAGCTCTTTAACAAAAGGAGTGAACAAAAAAGCCGCTCGAATGAGCGGCTTCAAATATTTATTTAGAGATCAACGCCCCTTTCACTTTTTCAGCCACCTCAGGCGCCACCCAAGCCGTCCACGTCGCAGTATCGCTCATCAGGAAATGCTCGGCCGCTGTTGCGCCGTCAGCTTGATTATCTTCCATCCAAGCCAATAGCTTGTTCATTTTCGCATTGGTAAACGAACGTTTTGCAACGTAGTCAAACGCCTCAGGCGCGCGCTCTGCGAACGCTGCTGTTGTCACAGACTGAACAGCAGATGGTGGCCACATAGTGGGCTTTGGATCTGCACACTCTGCCTGAGAGATACAGTTGTTGTAATGCTCAGCATCAACGCCTGAGCCGAAATCTACTTTCACCATTTCATACTTGCCCAATACAGCCGTTGGCGCCCAGTAGTAACCGAACCACGCTTCCTCACGCTCATACGCT
Organism: Oleiphilus sp. HI0080; assembly: GCF_001635135.1. Lineage (NCBI taxonomy): Bacteria > Pseudomonadati > Pseudomonadota > Gammaproteobacteria > Oceanospirillales > Oleiphilaceae > Oleiphilus > Oleiphilus sp. HI0080. The sequence continues at coordinate 4,480 of NZ_LWFU01000737.1, read as the reverse complement.
TTCGCAATAGCACCTGCTAGAGCAGCACCTGAACCCGGATCAACCAATTTAAAGCCAGCATCTTCAAGCTTCAGTGCGTTGAAAAGATTGGACACCGTGATTGCACAGTTCCAGCCTGCTGGGCAGCCCATTATTGCTGAAGCATCCGGGTCTTCTGGGTGCTTGAACATGTCAGCGTTAGCAACAACACCTTCAATTGTTGCGAGGCTTGGCTCTTTATCTACTAGGTACTGAGGAACCCAAAGACCTTCTTCACCGCCATCAGACAATGAGTTGCCTGCGTACTTCAAACGGCCCTCTGCAACGCCTTTGTCCAAGGGCTCGCGCAATCCGTTACTCCATAGCTCTGGCGCTAGATCAGGTTCACCTTTCTCAATCATCGATGTACCAGTAGGCATTGTGTCACCAGCAATGAGCTGAGTTTCACAGCCATAGCCATTCTTCAGAATGTAGTTATCAACATGCGCCATTAACGCAGCGGAGTTCCAGTTCATTTCAGCTATGGTCACCGACCCACAGCCACTTGCTGCAGGGGCCTCTGCCTCTGCTGATGCTGTTTTTTCAGTGGAATCACCACAAGCGGTAAGTAAAGCGAACGCTGACAATGCAGCAACCAATGGTTTTTTCATGGGAGGCTTCCTTTATTTTATGTTAGTTTTTTGTGAGTTCTTCGGCTTGCTTGTTCGTTATTTTAATGATGCTTTGAGTACTAAGCATTTTTAGTGTTCTTACCGTATCACAGGCAGCAATTGATTCCAAAAGCTATACTCTTCCAAGCACCTGATAAAAAACATAATTTTAAGTCGAGTTAGTACGATAATGAGCCAGCCGCTAATAAAATCAATGCAACCAAGCGTGGCGCTGATGGTCGCCGTAAGCTTTTTACTGTTTGCAATGAGTGTCTGTGCAACTCCAAAAAATACGCCCAAACACGAAAAGTTGATCATCTCTGAGTCGAACCAAGTTTTTCAGGTGAATCAGGTTCTATACGTATACGAGGACGAAAGCACTGAGCTAGGTGTTAATGACCTTGTCGACATGCCTGCTCAGCAATGGATGCGGGTCACACGTTCCATGCCCGGCTACGGTTTCAGTTCGCGACCACTCTGGTTTTCAATCACGGTTGAAAACACGCTCCCCAAAGAGCAATCCTTCTATCTCGAAATCGATTACGCCGCATTGGATCACATCGAGTTTTACAGCATCACAGAAGATGGTCGGCGCTCGTCCTATATTGCCGGAGATCGATATCCCTATTATGAGCGACCAATCCACTATCCGAGTTTTTTATTCCCCTTCTCAATCGAGGCGAAGAAAACGTCTCGCCTACTATTTAAAATAGAGAGCGAAGGACCAATGGTCGTGCCAACGCGCGTTTGGTTCGAACATACCTTTCGTCAAGCAAAGCAAAGTAACTTTCTTGCTTATGGCGCATTTGTTGGCGCCATGCTGGTTATGTCTTTGTATAACTTTGGTTTGTTCGCGGCTCTACGAGAGAAAAGCTATTTGTTTTACTCACTTTTCTCACTTTGCTATGTCGGCTTAAGCCTCTCTATAGAGGGCGTTGCTTATCAAGTCTTATGGCAAGACTACCCGGCGCTTCAACGACGCTCTATTTTAACCTTCGGCGCATTGACCAGCCTATTTCTGATCTTGTTCACACGCTACTTCCTAGGCATCAAACAAGACAGTCGCATCAGAACGGTGCTTCAACTTTTTACTATTGTCGCTTTGCTAAACCTCATTGGCACCTTCACCTTGCCCTACACTGCCTCCGCCATACTGCAGGCAGGTGTCATGCTTTGCGTGATCATTGCCAGTGTCGCAATTTCGGCTTTACTCTGGCGGCGATCGCAACAGCTTGCGCGTTTGTTTCTTATTTCATGGCTTTTGTTCTTTATCAGCGTCGCAACCAATCTATTAACCGCGATCGGCATCGCGCCATACAGTGCGTTCAATGAATACGGCTCTATGGTAGGCGCTGTGGTCGGCTTAGTGCTGCTATCCCTCGCTTTGGGTAATCGCATCAATACTGCGAAGCGAGACAAAGATCTCGCAAAGCAAGAAGCCGTGCGCAACCTCCGTCGGTTTGAAGCACTCTACGAGCATTCACTAGAAGGGATCTTTCTGCTTGATGAAGATTGGTTGATCATCGAGGCCAACCCTCGATTCCGACAGCTTATTCCCGGCGATCCAATTGGGCAATTTCTTCCTTTAACGGCGCTGCTTTCCTCTTCATCGAAAGCGAAAGAGCTTCAACAGCGGATGGCTGAGGAGCATGAGGTGCGAAACATTGAAGCACTATTCAAAGCCAGCGGAAAAGAGCCTGAGACTTGGCTAGCACTCTCGCTGAAACAAAAAGTTGATCCGAAAACAGGGACGACCCTTTACGAAGGCAGCGTTGCCGACATAAATGCGGTCAAAGCCTTTGAGCGCAAGCTCACCAACCTTGCTCTTCAAGACCCTCTTACCGGCTTATTGAATCGTCGAACACTAGAGAGCCAGATGAAAGAGCAACTGAGTATCGCGCGCGACGGTACGCTTAGCGGCGTCATTTTACTAGATGTGGATCAATTTAGAGTCGTGAACAAGCTATATGGCCACACTGTGGGTGACAACTTGCTTAGGCGTGTTGCCGACATTTTCCAACGCTGCATATCTCAACACGCGAGCAAGCACGGTTCAGCTCGAATCGCAGGCGACGAGTTCTGCAGCTTCGTTCAGTCATTGGACCCCGATCAACTTGAAGCGCTCGCGGAGGAACTCAGAAAGCGCATTGACGAGTTCATGCTGGTACATGAAGACAAAGACATTCATGTCGAAGGCTGTGTCGGTTTAGTAATCATAGAAGGCCAAAAAACAGACATCAACAGTCTCATTGCGACGGCACAGCACGCCTGCAAACAAGCCAAGCAACAAGGGCGCAACCGGGTAAACGTGGTTTACGACAAAGAAGACAGCCTCAAGAAAAGCCGGGAACAGGCAACTTGGATTGAGCGCATTCGATTTGCCGTCAATAACAAGAAATTTGCCCTGCAAATCCAAGAAATTCGACCGATACGCCAACACGCTAAACAGAATGATGCACTACCGGCACACTTTGAAGTGCTCCTGCGCATGGCGCTCGATGACAACGATCGAGTGTCACCTACAGAATTCTTGCCCGCCGCAGAGCGCTATGGACTGATGCCTCTTATTGATCGCTATGTGTTCGAGACCTTCTTTGAATGGATGCACGCACATCCCGAAAAGACGGCCGCGTTTGATTGTGCGAGCATCAATGTCAGCATGCAAAGTATTGCAGACTCTAGCTTTCGAGATTGGCTCGTAAAGCAGTTCAGAGAGAAAAACGTAAGCGGCAAACAGATCTGCCTTGAATTTACAGAATCGGTTGCGATGAGCAGCCTTAGTGATACACATGCCTTTATACAAACATTTAAAGAGTTGGGCTGCCGCTTCGCCCTCGATGATTTTGGAACAGGGTTTTCATCCTATGCACAGCTAAAAGATCTTGGCGTCGACTACGTTAAAATAGACGGCGTGTTCGTTCGCAATATCGTCAGCAATTCCGTTGACCATACCTTGGTAAAATCCATCGCCGAGGTTGCTCAGGCCATGCAGCTGGAGACCATTGCCGAATACGTCGAAAATCAACGCATCGTGGATACGCTTAAAGAAATCGGCATTGACCATATTCAAGGTTACTTCGTGCATAAACCGGAACCGTTATAAACGTTCCATAAACATCCTTTATAGAAGCAAGGATTAAGTCGACGAGAGCAAAGTAGTCCTCGAAATCGTCAAAAGCAACGCAAAAAAAGGCTTGATGTTCAAGCCCTTACTCGCTCATTAATACTTCAATCGGCTAACGATCTATAAAGCCTAAATGCTATTTCGTATGCGCCTCTAGAAAACCAGTAAACAAAGTCCAGCTCTGCGTGTCAGCCACCTCGTCGTAACGATCTGACCCAAAAACGGTAAACGCATGAGGTGCGCCACCATAAGTCACCATCTCGTGCGCGACGCCTGCACCCTCAAGCTCGTCCGCAAGCCCAGCAAAGTCAGCCATGGTAATCATTGAGTCGGCCGTTCCGTGCATGACTAATACTTTACCCTGCGTGGCCTTGTAGTCTTGCCCTTCGGGTGTACTTAAGCCGCCATGGAACGAGGCAAAACCATTCACCTTTGCTCCAGAGCGAGCGAGTTCCAGAACCGCTGCTCCGCCAAAGCAATAGCCCATCGCTACGGCGTTGTCGACATTACCACCCAGCTCTTTTGCCTTCATCATGCCGGCCTGCATAATCGATCGCATTTTTTCCCGATCTTTATACAACGCGCCGGTATGCTGCTTTTTATCAACGACTTCTGTAGGCCTAACACCTTTGCCAAATAGGTCTGTAGCAAACACCGCGTAGCCGAGCTCGTGCAGCATCTCGCTTCGCTTGATTTCGTAATCAGTAAGCCCATCCCAATCATGGAT
>NZ_LWFU01000736.1:0-958 GCF_001635135.1 Oleiphilus sp. HI0080 | reverse complement strand
GCGGATGTTGGCGGTGCAGCTGAAAAAATTGAACAGCTTAAAAGTGATACCGACAAAATTCACGAAGTGGTTAGCGTTATTCAAGGAATTGCGGAGCAAACAAATCTACTTGCACTGAACGCCGCCATTGAAGCAGCAAGAGCGGGAGAGCAAGGCCGTGGCTTCGCCGTTGTTGCCGACGAAGTAAGAGCCCTTGCCTCGCGAACACAAACCTCGACCGAGGAAATTCAACAAATGGTCGACATGCTTCAGCGCAGTGCTGATTCTGCACATGCGACCATGAGCAGTGGCAAAGAGGTTGCCGAGAAGTCTGTTGAAAAGGCGAGCCAAGCAAAAGAGGCCTTTGAGCAGATTTCAGGTGCCATCGGCCTTGTCTCGCAAATGAGCATTCAAATTGCATCCGCTGCGGAAGAACAAAGTTCAGTCTCAAATGAAATAAGCGAAAATGCCAATCGCCTATCTGCATATGGCCAAGAAGCTCACGGCATTTCAGACGAAGTTGAGAGTCTATCGATGGATACCCTACAAGCCGCTGAAGATCTGAAAGCCAAACTCTCTATTTTTAAAGTGTAAAACTCGACCGGCACGAAAATGGGGCGATATTCTCTATCGCCCTAGCACCGCTCTTCGTAGCAGACATATGCGCTAAGAAACCATCCCTCCGCCTCCAAGCACTATTTTATGAAAACCCTTTGACGAGTGATCCATTAAAAAATGTGCGCCGTAAGCTTTAATAAGATTTCAGTCTTTTAGATGTTTTTCAGTTCTTGTCCCTTAGCCGCACTGCTCGTCATGCGGCTCTTTTTTTGCCTTTTTTCCGCACAGTCGAAGGTTTAAGCTGGGGTCGCTTCTCTCTTTTTATGCCCTTCTCTTAGATGATTCAAACGAACGCCAGAGAAGCCCTTACCCTCTAGTGAATAAGCTTTGGCAAATCCTTTCACGTATCGCCCTTCGCTTG
>NZ_LWFU01000735.1:0-1089 GCF_001635135.1 Oleiphilus sp. HI0080 | reverse complement strand
AAGGCCACAAATTCCATATTTTTAGTCTATATTGTTAGCGATCTAATAGAGCTTAAGTAGAAATAGTAATATATAGGATGTTTTTATTCTTCAAAATAATAATTACTTATAGCTTTATACTCATAAGTTTGGACTAGGGACTGCAAAATGAAGTTACAACAGCTGCGTTATATTTGGGCAGTCGCTCACCCTGACCTTAATGTCTCGGCGACTGCGCAGAGTTTATATACNTCGCAGCCAGGAATTAGTAAGCAGATCCGACTGTTAGAAGATGAGCTTGGTGTCGAGGTGTTTTCTCGAAGTGGAAAGCATTTGACGCGAATTACTCCCGCCGGTGAGAAAATTCTCTCGGTGGCTGGTGATATCCTCTCTCATGTCGAGAATATTAAGAAAATAGCTCACGAGTTTAATGATAATCGCACCGGTGAGTTGACCGTAGCCACTACGCATACACAAGCGCGGTATGTTCTCCCGCCCATCATTAGTCGTTTTATGAAAAGTTATCCTGATGTTTCATTGCACATGCATCAGGGGACGCCCGCTCAGATCTCGGAGATGTGCTCGGATGGAGTCGTCGATTGCGCTATTGCGACGGAGGCGCTAAGTCAGCATGCGGACTTAATTATGATGCCTTGTTATCGTTGGAATCGCGTTGTGGTCGTACCCAAGAATCATCCTCTGCTGAGTGAATCTAAGCTCACGCTTGAGCGGTTGGCTGAGCATCCGATTGTGACGTATGTTCTTGGTTTTACAGGACGAGCAAAGCTCGATGAGGCTTTTTCTTCGAAAGGTTTGGAGCCAAATGTCGTATTCACGGCTTCTGATGCCGATGTTATCAAAACCTATGTCCGACTTGGTCTTGGAGTTGGCATTATTGCTTCGATGGCGTTTGATCCCGTAAGAGATTCAGACTTGGTGGCGATACCGGCAACAGACTTATTCCCTGATGCGATCACTAGTATTGCTTTGCGTAAAGGAACATTCATGCGCGGATTCATGTATGAGTTTTTAGCAGAATTTGCGCCGCATTTAACGCGAGACTTGGTTGATGAAGCTTTCTATAGTCATGCCCATAGAGAAGATGTGTCG
>NZ_LWFU01000734.1:0-791 GCF_001635135.1 Oleiphilus sp. HI0080 | reverse complement strand
TAGGGGCAAGCGTCGTTGCCATGGGGTTGATCTCTCTGCCTTGTATGCTCAAGTATAATTACGACAAGCAACTGGCCTGTGGCACGATTTGCGCCTCTGGCACGCTTGGCCAAATAATACCGCCCTCTATCATTCTGATCATTCTTGGCGACGTTCTTGGTTTGCCTGTTGGGGACCTGTTTCAGGCGGCCGTTGCGCCAGGCCTTTTACTCATCGGCCTTTATATTGGTTACATCATTTTTGTGACGGTGCGCGATCCAGACAAAGCGCCACCCATGCCGCCGATTGAGCAAGATGGCTTCGCAGCACTGAAAACGGCTTTGTTTGCAATCTTGCCTCCTTTGTTATTGATTGTGTTGGTGCTTGGCTCTATTTTCGCGGGCATTGCAACGCCAACGGAGAGTTCGGCTTTAGGTGGCGTGGGCGCCCTAGTGTTGGCACTCTGTTATGGGCAATTCAATATCAAGATGCTTTGGGAAAGTGCACGTGAGACTGTCGTTGTAACAGCCATGGTATTTGCGATTTTACTTGGGGCAACGGCCTTCTCGATGACCTTCAGCTATACCGGCGGCGATGCACTTCTTGAAGAGTGGTTGCTTGGTTTGCCCGGAGAGAAATGGGGTTTTCTGATTCTCACCATGCTGGTGATCTTGATTCTCGGTTTCTTTATTGATTTCGTAGAAATCTCGTTCATCATTGTTCCCGTACTGGCACCGATTGCCGAGCTGCTTGGCATCAGTATGCTCTGGTTTGCCATTTTGATTGCCATGAACCTTCAAACCAGCTTTTTG
>NZ_LWFU01000733.1:0-743 GCF_001635135.1 Oleiphilus sp. HI0080 | reverse complement strand
GCAGTTCGAACAATCCGTGTCGGCGAGCCTTTATAAACTATACTTACATATAATTGTGAAAAATGCCGAGTGAGCTTGGGGCGGAGTGATGCATGTATTCTGGTGGAAAACATTGTCAGTGTGCTTCTGGCTGTCGCTCTGCTTGCCAGCGTTTGCGCAGGGGAATGACAGCAACGAAAAGACGCTTACCTTCGTAAAACAAAACTCGAAACCAAAATATTTTGAAGCAAACGCAGAAGGGCTTTGTGGTGAGATTTATACCTTGCTAGCATCGGGCTTGGCTGAAAAAGGGGTCGAGGTAGAGGTTCTACCAATGGTATACCCCATCAAACGCATACTTACGATGCTGGAAGACGGAAGGGCAAATGTATTTTGCGGGGCAGGTCGAAATGCTGAACGGGAATTGCGCTATATCTACTCATCGCGGCCTGTTTATTCTGTTTCGAACGTGGTGAGTGCTCGTGATAACAGCAAATATACGATCGATTCAATCGCGGACATCTCCAATAAAAAACTGATTGTTGCCGCCTTATTCGGGTCCTCATCGGGTCGGTGGTTACGAAGCCATGACGGTTTGCGCATTAGTGATAAATACCACTCTCCCGATGAAGCGCTGCTTGCGCTGAATAATAACGAAAAAATTGACTTGTTTTTTTACCACGACCTTGGTCTAAACTATCTTACAAAAACAACTTACACCTCTTTAAGAGTGCTTCCTGTTAAATTTAGAACGGTCTCTCAAT
>NZ_LWFU01000732.1:0-3591 GCF_001635135.1 Oleiphilus sp. HI0080 | reverse complement strand
CCTTGAGCAAAGTCTTGAGCTTATGCCGTCGATGAGTTTTTTGTCGCACCCCCCCCCTCCTTATAGAACAGTTGAAACTACGGATAAGTTTGTTCTAACTGACACGCAGCAAGTTGGCCCTATTACAATTGCTCCAGAGGTAATGAGTGAATTAAACGACGATATTACTTTTTCAAGGCGTAGCGCGGTTAATAACCCGAACAAAAGTTTGTTTTCTGGTTGGGAGGTGCAGCCTCTGATAGGAGCCTTAAACAATGCTTTTCTTTTGACGCATTCAACTGTTTGGTTAGACGAGATTAGCTTCTTCTTTGATTACTTTGATAATGTTCGAATGAGTACTCAAAGCAGAGTTAATTTCGATGGTAGGCTTCTTCCACAATGGGAGCGAATTGATCGATATAACATTTTTTACGTTAGCCCCTTTTACGATTATTCCTCTAGCTCGGTCGATGACCTTATGCACGAAAGGCAGTGGGCAAGCTTATATTTTTCGGATGTGAATTACAGTGGCTTGATGTTAGGGGAGTTTCTAAGGGCGGCTCAGATAATCCAAGACAATCGGGTTGTTGGTTATGATGATCTCGTCGGCAAAATTATTAGTACGGCAGAAGCTGTGGTACGGTCTCATGACAGTGAATGGGTTGAAGTCCAAGAGGGTCGAGGTTTTTATAAATTTCCTGATAACAGCCCTTTTTTTCTTGACGGTGTAGAAATGCCAATCAATGAAGCAGCAGCATTTGGAAGTAGTTTGGTGCGTTTGTATATACTAACGGGTAAACAAGTCTATTTAGACCGTGCAGCTAATATTTGGAGACACTGGAGAGAAACTTTGTTTTGGGATGCGTATGGATATCTCTATTATCCTTATGTAAACGGAGTTTGGCAGAAAGGGTGGACTGAAGATAACAGTCCTAGTGTTAACACCCCGATGGCTTTGCCGGAGATAAAACCAGAGACTTTTCATAAGGCAGGCCTTACCATAGAGTTCTTTTTGCTCTTAAACTTTGTATTAAAAGATCGTCAGCTTGATCTAATATTGGAAGAGTTTCAAAGAGTTATGAAGGCTGTTTTAGATTCTGATACTCGGCCTGCGAGTTCAGAGTTTCCTCGTTATTTTGGCTTTTATTACCCAATAGACTCTGTGCATTGGAGCCCCGCCCATTATGCTGGGTGGATGGCTCTTATGAGTAAGGACGAAGCGTGGAGTAATTCATTACTTATTAACTGGGCTGCGGGGTTACGTAACTCAAAAACCCTTTTGCAGGGAGCTGTTCTGAACCCAGAGCTGTTTAATCGAATGTCCAAAATCTCGGAAGAGTCGATAGTTGTTAAGCCGGGGCTAACTTCAATGCCGGACCAAGATTGTTCAATCGCCTCGGGGGAGACTGCAATTGCTGAAATAAAATTTCAGCATACATCGCCTAAGAATAATAAGCTTTATCTTGAGGCTGATGGTGGGGCCTTGATAAGACTTAAGATTGATACCGAAACAGGATATTTTCGCGGGAGAATGTTTTTGCTGAAAGAGCGCTGTAATAGACTAGAGTGGGTAGATAATGGCATTTATTCCATGCCGTCGTCTGATGAAGAAAATAAACTTGAAATGACTGTGTATTCATTATCTCTTGAGTAATAATCGCGCAATTTTTAGATATATTGGAACTTTGTTATATGCTTGATGGTTTGTTAACTGGTTGGCCTTCTTTTACCCACGAGGAAGCCCATAAAGCCTCTCAAGTACTCTTATCGAATAAGGTAAATTACTGGACAGGAACCGAAGGCCGAGAGTTCGAAAAAGAGTTCGCCGAGTTTGCGGATAGCGAGTACGCCATTGCCGTTGCGAACGGTACGGTTGCGTTGGATTTGGCCTTATTTGCACTGGGCCTCGGCGAGGGTGATGAGGTCATCGTTACGCCGCGTACCTTTATTGCTTCGATCAGTGCCATTGTGAATGCGGGCGCCATTCCTGTGTTTGCCGATGTCGATCGAGCGTCGCAAAACATCACACGGGAGTCTGTTCGCAAAGTGATAACACAAAAAACCAAAGCGGTTGTTTGTGTGCACCTTGCCGGTTGGCCATGTGATATGGATGGCTTTATGGCGCTTGCTAAAGAGCATGACTTAAAAATTATTGAAGATTGCGCCCAGGCGCATGGCGCTAAATACACAGGTAAGGATGGTGTTACTCGTTCTGTTGGCTCCATAGGGCATATCGGCGCATGGTCGTTTTGTCAGGACAAAATTATGACCACCGGTGGTGAAGGCGGAATGGTCACCACCAACGACAAAGCCCTTTGGGAAAAGATGTGGTCATTCAAGGACCACGGTAAAAGCTATGATGCGGTTTATCACCGCGAGCACCCTCCGGGCTTTCGTTGGTTACATGAATCGTTTGGCACCAACTGGCGCTTAACTGAAATGCAATCGGCTATCGGACGTATTCAATTAAAGCGCATGCCTGAATGGACTGCAGCGAGAACGCGCAATGCGAACGCACTTGCAGAAGTGTGTCGTAAATTCGACTTTCTTCGCGTACCTGTGATTCCAGCGCATATCACACATGCGCATTACAAGTTTTACGTGTTTGTCGAGCTAGACAAGTTACCGAAAGCTGTTACCCGCGATAGTTTGATTGAGCTTATCAATCAGACGGGTATACCTTGCATGCAAGGCTCCTGCTCAGAAGTGTATCTGGAGAAAGCATTCGACAATCACCCTTCCAAACCTAAAGAGCGCTTGCCTGTCGCGAAAGAGCTGGGCGAAACCAGCTTGATGTTTTTGGTGCATCCGACGATTACTGTTGAGGTGATGAGCGAGGTTTGTGCGGTTTTGGAAAGGGGGCTGTCAGAAATTTTGTAGGCGTGGCACCTTCCATCAAACCGCCGCGCATGGTCCAGATTGGCACGCGTTCTCCGCAACTGCACACCAACGATCGTCGGGGCTGGGAGCCCCCTCGCTACAGGGTTTTGGTTGTAGGCGTTGCTTACTCTCTCAAGCGCTTCGCTTGCTTTGTTTCAGATAAAGCTCTTTAAGATATTCCGGCGCCAGGTCTGCTCCGTTTGGCCAGACAATGGTTTCTAACTCTGGGTCTACTGCTACCTTTGAGAATATCGCTTTGCCTTTCAGTGGTTCAAATATCGGAACAAGTAAAGCCTCGCTAAGATCCATGCATTTGTTGAATTGAATATAGTTTTTATTGAACCTCGGTAAAGCAGCTATGCTTACCAAAGTAATTACATATTAATAGCTTCTCCATGCCCCTAGCTTACAGAAAAGAAATTGACGGCCTTCGCGCACTTGCGATCATCCCTGTATTGCTATTTCACGCAGGCATTCCCGGTTTCTCGGGAGGCTTTGTTGGTGTCGATGTTTTCTTTGTGATCAGCGGTTATCTTATCGGTGGCCAAATATTGTTCGCGTTAGAAAATAAAAGCTTCTCGTTCGCAGAGTTTTACTTTCGTCGCGCACGACGAATTTTACCCGTTTTCCTCTTTGTGTTAATCGTTTGCAGTATCGCTGCTTGGGTGTTGCTGCACCCGGTCGCTTTGGTCGAGTTTTCATGGAATGCGATTGCTTCGGTCGGGTTTTCAT
>NZ_LWFU01000731.1:0-719 GCF_001635135.1 Oleiphilus sp. HI0080 | reverse complement strand
GCCCAGATTATAAATGCCTGATGTCGCCTTGTTCTGCCAGCACCAAAGATTCACATTCGCCACGTCACCAACGTAAACAAAATCACGCGTTTGCCCGCCATTCGGATAGCCATCATAACCCTCAAATAACTTCGGGTTCTCGCCCGCTTTGATTTGTGTATTCAAGTGGTAGGCCACACTCGACATGGAACCTTTGTGCTGCTCTCGCGGACCATACACATTGAAATAGCGAAACCCGACTACTTGTGACTCAGCTTTCGGCAAGAGACGACGTACATACTGATCAAACTGAAACTTCGAGTAACCATAAACGTTTAGTGGCTTCTCATGCGCACGCTCTTCCTTAAAAACGTCAGAGCCACCGTATACAGCAGCGGACGATGCATAGAGAAAGGGGATTTTCTTATCTAGGCAGTACTCCAACAACTCGACAGAGTATTGGTAGTTATTCTGCATCATGAACTTGCCGTCCCACTCAGTGGTCGAACTACACGCCCCTTCATGGAAGACCGCTTCGATTTCTCCAAACGGCGCTCCGGCGTCGAGCATACCGAGAAAATCGTCTTTATCGAGGTAGTCCGCGATCTCAAGATCAACAAGATTGACGAACTTCGTTCCATCCGTTAAGTCATCCACAACGATGATGTCTTTATAGCCCTGCTGATTTAAAGCATGAACGATGTTGCTACCAATAAAACCGGCACCACCAGTAACGATAA
>NZ_LWFU01000730.1:0-337 GCF_001635135.1 Oleiphilus sp. HI0080 | reverse complement strand
GATTATAAAAATAAAAATAAAAAGAGAGTCTTTTTGCAGCACAGTCCGCACAAATAAAGATAATAAAGCGGAGCGAACTGATTATTTTGAACGCCTGGCTTTTTAGCGGGTCGATTGTGTTTTCTAAGCGCTAACAATGTTAGAACTACTTTAAAGTAGCAGCATGGTTAGCATGAGCTTTTAAAATGTATTGCCGCTCTAAGCGTTCAAAGTATTCCGTTTGCCGCGTCTCAGACGCTCTTGGTCAGACACGGAAAAAAATAATAATGACTGACGGTCTTGAACTGTTCAGCATGAAAGCCCCAAACACGGATGAATGGAGCTTCATGCATATCAT
>NZ_LWFU01000729.1:0-1125 GCF_001635135.1 Oleiphilus sp. HI0080 | reverse complement strand
ACCGAGATAACGGCTTTGAGCGTTTGCAGCATGAGGCTTCTAGGCTTTCCTGCGAGCATTTCCTTTTCGGCCTCTGGTGACGGATAACCTAGGCTGATGCGCATCATAAAACGATCAAGTTGTGATTCGGGTAGTGGATAGGTACCCGCTTGCTCCAAGGGGTTTTGTGTGGCGATGACAAAAAAGGGTACTGGGAGAGGGCGAGTTTTTCCGTCAATCGAAATCTGTCGCTCTTCCATCGCCTCGAGTAGCGCGCTTTGCGTTTTAGGTGGTGCTCGGTTTATCTCATCGGCAAGCAAAACGTTACTGAAAACAGGGCCTCTCTGAAATAGGAATTTTCCCGAGTTTTTATCAAATATGTTACCGCCAAGAATGTCAGATGGGAGCATGTCGCTGGTGAACTGCGCGCGTTTAAACTGTAGCCCAAGTGTAATGCCAAGTGCGTGGCTGAGCGTTGTCTTTCCCATGCCAGGTATATCTTCAATTAATAAATGCCCTTTTGCGAGCAGGCAAGCCAGGGCTAGCTTTATCTCACTTTCCTTGCCAAGAATGACTTGGTTTAGCTGTTGAAGGATGGCGCTGATACTGGCTTTCTGAGACATGATGTTTCCTGGAAGGCGACTTGCTACTTTTGTTTGGCTGGCTGGTGTTTGAAGACGCTATGTAGTACGTGGCGACTCTCAAAATAGACCGCAAAATTTGCATAATGCCATGCGCTGATCGGAGGTTCTCCGCGAGGTTTTGTTTTTGTTTCAGGTTTCCCAAACTGCGTTTCTACTTCCTCCATGCTCATACCGCGCAGTGGAAGTTCCACTTGTTCTTGTTTTCCCTGTTCTCCAAGTTTCAGTTTGATGGTTTCAGCATGAGTGGCCGCGCCAAGTGTGAGTGCCAGAAAACAAGCGATGGTTTTGAAGGGCATGTTTGAACTCCTGATTAATCCATTAAGTAAAGCAAAGACTTGCGCATTCTGCTGAGAAACAAAGCGTTTCAGTACGCAATTTTTTCCTTGTTCTCTTGCCATGCAGTAACTATTGCAATGCCGATGGATGTGTTTTAATGCCGGCATGAAAAATTGGTATCCAGCAATGATTGGCTATCGCTACACCTCAGCGAAGCGCAGCAATC
>NZ_LWFU01000728.1:0-2130 GCF_001635135.1 Oleiphilus sp. HI0080 | reverse complement strand
TTTATATGCATTAAATTGTTTTGGCCTACTTTCTGCTGATATTCATTCGAATTAGCTTTTAAATCGAACATGAGAATCGCAATGGCTCGGACCAGCAGTACTAAGTATCAAGAAACCTATTCTGCAAAGCATTCTTCCGCGACTGGAGTCGGTTTGCAAAAGGCCGTTGAGCGAGTTGATGATGAGCTGCCAGCATCAAAGGTTCTAAAGTTAGATGCCGTGCATCCATCTTCTTATCGCGAACTGGAAGAGCGCGTTGTTGCGCTAAAAAGCGAGTTGTCTCTCGCAGAATCCAATACCGCCCAGCAAGAAAAAGAGAAACAAGCCCTTGAGCATCGACATTCCGCGTTGCTTGAGGTTCTCCCTGCGGGTGTTGTGGTGCTCGACGGAAAGGGTTTCATTAGTGAATACAATCCCGCAGCCATTGAACTTCTGGGTGAGCCTCTTGAGGGAGAGCGCTGGCTCGACGTGATTACCCGTTGTTTCGCACCAAAACATGATGATGGCCACGAGGTCTCGTTGAAGGACGGACGAAGACTGCACATTAAAACGCGCTCGCTCAAGTCCGGCGATGGTCAGCTGATACTTCTGAGCGACTTAACGGAAACGCGAGCGCTACAAGAGCGTGTCAGCCGCACTGAGCGATTAGGCTCTCTCGGTAAAATGGTTGCTAGTCTTGCTCACCAAATTCGCACGCCGTTATCTACCGCAATGCTATATGCAGGTCACTTGCGTCGGCCTGAGATGAGCACTGAAATGCGCATTGATTGTGCAGAAAAGCTGCTGTCGCGCCTAGCGCATCTTGAACATCAAATTCGAGACATGCTGGTCTTTGCCAAGGGTGAAACGCGGCTCGCAGAGCAGGTTAGTGTCCGTCAATTTTTTGAGAGTTTGCATGCGGCAGCGACACCGCTGGTCGAAAAATACAATGTCAAAACAACCTGGCATAACGAGTCAAAAGGCCAGATTTTATGTAATCAGGAAACGCTGGTTGGCGCATGTATGAACTTGATTAATAACAGCATCGAGGCGCATGAGAGTCAAACACGAGACCGGCAGTTAGAAATCAGTATTGAATCGGCTGATGCGGAAGGTCGGTTTGCTTGTATCCAAATCTGTGACAATGGTCCGGGCATACCGAGAAGTCTGGAAAAGAAAATTCACGAACCATTTTTTACAACAAAATCTCAGGGGACCGGCCTAGGGCTTGCGGTTGTGCAGGCTGTGATCAAGGCTCATAAAGGTCAATTTTCCCTCCGCTCCGGAGCTGAGGGGGCAGTGGCAACGATCTTGATTCCACTGTTTAAGCCGGAGCAGTCTCCACTCAAATCTACGCTAGCAAGAGAGGTGTCATCATGAACACGCCAAACGTATTAATAGTTGAAGACGATCGAGAGTTGCGCGAAGCCTTATGCACCACTCTTCAGCTAGCAGGGATGAAATATTTTGAAGCGGACTGTGCAGAGAATGCCTTAGTTGCGCTAGAGAAACGTAACTTCGACATTGTTGTCAGCGATGTCAATATGCCGGGTATGAGTGGCCATGAGCTGCTGGCTCAGGTGAAGTCTAAGGTGCCAGGCTTGCCAATGATGCTGATAACGGCATTTGGACAAATTAAGGATGCGGTAGATGCAATGCAGGCCGGGGCGGATGACTATCTGGTTAAGCCGTTTGAGCCGCAAACACTTATTGAGTCGATCGAACGCATTGTCGGTGGAAATCAGAATACCGAGATTAGCGACGAGCCGGTTGCGAGCTCGGCCTTCACCAAAGAATTTTTCAAGGTGGCGCGTAAAGTCGCTAAGACTGAATCCACCGTCATGATCTCTGGTGAAAGTGGGACCGGTAAAGAGGTTTTGGCGCGTTACATTCACCGCCATTCTCCAAGAAAAAACAAGCCATTTGTTGCGATCAACTGTGCTGCCATTCCTGAAAATATGTTGGAAGCCATGTTGTTTGGTCATGAAAAGGGCGCGTTTACGGGCGCATATAACAGCTCTCCCGGCAAGTTTGAGCAGGCAAATGGGGGTACCTTGCTACTCGACGAGGTTTCAGAAATGGATCTCGGCTTGCAGGCAAAGCTATTGCGCGTATTGCAGGAGCGAGAGGTTGAGCGTGTTGGAGGTAAGA
>NZ_LWFU01000727.1:0-823 GCF_001635135.1 Oleiphilus sp. HI0080 | reverse complement strand
CCGCGATAAGACTCATTGGTTGCCGCAGCGCGCATTTTGCTTATCCACTCTCCAGCGTCATCGCCATCCGCTCGGGCGATGCTTGATAACACCAGCAACAACGCGAGCACCGGCATCAACAGCACTGAGGTTTTTCTTAATATCATGGATAAGATTCCAAGCTTAAACACCAACTACCAACCCCGCCCTAAATACCGACAGAGTTAACGCTGGCAACACGAATCAATGGTGCCACACCAGAAGCGACCGTCACGGTGCTAAGCTCTGAGTGACGCAATAAATACTGATTAAAACTGCTGATCTGGCTTTCATCCAAATCATTCATAACCAGCTGGCTTTCTGCGCTTGGATCACCACCTGAGACAGCTAACTGCGCAGTTTCACTCGGAACACCCCGGCCTCCCAAGTCACTAAATCCAAATGCGACAACGAGGCAGGCTGCGATTGCCCCACCAAATTTCCAGGCTTTATTTACAGGATTCGAACTCGTCTCGTTCTCGGCTTGTTCAACACCAACAGACGAAGCCAGGGTTAAGGAAGGTTTGGGCTGCTCAACCGCGGAGTATACTTGTGACTCACCCCGAATTGCTGCCGCAACGTTCGCTGCGATATCCACGTCGACTGAGCGACCGGGCATACCGGCCATCACGTCGCGCGCATTGTGGTATCGCTTCCAGGTATCCAACAGATCTTTCGAATCTGACTTTGAAAGCAAACGCTGTATTTCAATTTCGTTCGCTTCGTCATCCATGAGCGCAGAAATCGACTCTTTCATTTTGTCGTCCACTTCAACCTCTCTTGTGGAGCCTAACCCCACCTAATA
>NZ_LWFU01000726.1:0-7612 GCF_001635135.1 Oleiphilus sp. HI0080 | reverse complement strand
TTGTCCGTACTACGAAGCACGCAACCGCTGGGATGATGCGGATGTGTTAGTGGCAAATCATGATTTGGTGTTGTCGGATCTCGCCTTGGGTGGGGGGGTTATTTTGCCCGCGCCTGAGCACTCGATTTATATTTTCGATGAGGCGCACCATCTACCCGATAAAGCGCTCAATCATTTTATGGTTTCGACAGGGCTAAAAGCCAGCGAGAATTGGTTGAAGACGCTGAGTAAATCCCTTTCTGAAATGCTGCCAGCCATTACGGCAGGGCATTTTGTTGCATCGAACATCGAGCAGATTTCTCCATTAACGATCTCCCTGCAAGGCAAGCTTAATGTGTTCTATGAGAATCTCGCCAAAGGTGTCGATTGGGATCAGGAAGAGGGAAGCACAGAGAGTCGCTTTCGCTTTAAAGATGGTCTGATTGATGACGTCTTGCGAGAGCAGGCCTTCAATATAAAACTCGATTTTGCTTCTTTGTGCCGATACTTAGATGAAATTCGAGCGGAGCTGAATCGCAGTGTTGATGAAAAATCCGATTGTGGTTTGGATCGCGAAGAGGCCGAGCAGTGGTATCCGGTTATTGGCTCGCACTTTAACCGCGCGGATGGCCATTATGCTTTATGGCAGTTTTACGCAAAAGAAGTAAAAGAAGGCGATGCACCGGACGCGCGCTGGGTGACATTGCGCGAGTACGACTCTGGCTCCGACATCTATCTGTTTGGCAGCCCCCTGAGTGCAGGCGGCTTGTTGAACGCGGCTTTATGGAAAAGGGCTTACGGGGCAATATTGACCTCCGCTACTTTGACGGCTCTGGGCAAGTTTAACCATTTGGCATACAAAGCGGGCCTGCCAGAAAAGTCTGTTTATCATCGTGTTCCTAGCCCGTTTGATTTCGCGAATGTTGGTGTTTTGCGTGTTCCACCGATGCGCTCTTTACCGAATCAAGCGCAGTTGCACACTGAAGAAATTATCGAAAATCTAGACGCCTGGATTGAAGATCATAAAGCGGTGCTGGTGTTGTTTAGCTCTCGAAAGCAGATGAACGATGTTTACTTTGGCGTTGATCGCTCGTTGCGCGAGCGCATACTGACGCAGGACGAAATGGGCAAACAAGAACTGATTCAAAAGCACAAACAGCGCATTGATGCTGGTGAAAAGAGCATTTTGTTTGGTCTTGCCTCTTTGGCTGAAGGTATCGATTTACCGGGGAGTTATTTAACCCATGTGATCATCGCTAAAATACCTTTTGCCGTTCCAAACGATCCCTTAGAGCAGAGTATCGCAGAGTGGATGGAGACACAGGGTCGAAACCCGTTCATGGAGATCTCTGTGCCTGAGGCGAGTTTGCGATTGATTCAGGCGTGCGGTCGATTAATTCGGACGGAGCAGGACACCGGGCAAATTACGATTCTGGACCAGCGATTGATTAGCAAGCGCTACGGGCAGCTGCTTTTGGATGCTTTGCCGCCTTATCAACGTAAGCTGGGCGTTTAGCGTCGTCTAGCTGATCTAACGTTCAATTTTCGGTGAGTAGATCGCGTACGCGGTGATTTGTCCGACCACGATGGCGGCAAAAATCAATGCCGCCGAACTGCCAATTCCGCCGATTCCGCCAATAGGTAGTACTTCAGCCCCATAGAAATTTTGGCCGGCGCTAATCAGAACGCGGCTTCCCGGAACCATCAGGATAATTCCTTGGATCATATAAATCGTCCCTGTCAGCTTTCGGCGCTTGGCGATCCATGTTGCATACAAGGTAATCAGGGTGCTCGTGATCCAAGTTGCTGCAACCCAGCCATGTTCAAAGTTGAATACGGTTGGCCCCCAGGTTCCGATAGCAATGACGGGTATGGCTCGCACTACATCGCGTGGTCGAATGTTGAACATGATCGCAACCGCTATGGCGAGTAGTACGGCGCCAATCAAACTAAAGTACGCAGGCAACTCATTGGTATAAGCGATGGGGGTTGTTTCCCAGATAGCAGAGCCGAAACTCAGTCCGATGAATATCCCTTAAAACAGTTTGATTAATGAGAGAATGCATTGGCCGAGCAAGCTGGTGCCCGAGACTAGATCATTAAAGGCGAGGCATTCTAGCGCGTTTGCAATAGACAAGCCGGGTACGAATAGCAGAATACTGGCAATGCAGAGCGTCCATACAGGAATGTTTAGCCCAAATGAGTTTGCATACTCCGCCATAAGCCCGACTAACATCGGCGCGATAAACTCCAGTGCAATTGACCGTCTTCCCTTTAATAACAATGTGCAAAGCCAAACGATTAAGCCAGTTAGTGGGCTTACGATTAGCGCGTCATAGGAGCTTCCTACCAAACATAGGTAAGCGGCGGGAACAATCAGACACGCTAGCAGCATCATTGGCCTGCTGGGGGGAGAGGTGTCTAGATTGATGGATTCGTCATCACGAGTGATCCGATTGATGGTCTTGGCAAGTAGCGTTAGGTCAATACTGGGTGGCTTTAATCGTTTTATGACAACGGTGTTGTCCTCATCATTAAATTGAAAGTTAATCCAGTTTGCAGAGGCGAGCGCCATGACTTCTACACCTCGGTTTCTCGCATAGTGCTCGACATATTTTTCGAGCTTGTAAGGCGGACATCCTGCTCGATGAAGTGTCTCGCCAATATTGACGATTTGCGAAATTAAGTGATGCTCTGACATGGCGGCTCTCGGTTGATTCGCCTTAAGCATATAAGACATTTTTGCTTAGTCCATTTATGGAATGTGCTTTTCCAGAGCGCTTGCTGGTCAGCGGGGCCGAAGCTACTAAGATGTCGTCTTTCAAAAGGAGAATTCAAGATATGCAGTTTGATGGTTTTCTTAATAAAGTAGCTCGAGAGCCTAGTACCGTGCGCTTGGATGGGGCTTGGATGCAGGGACGCGCCGGCTTTGGTGGTCTTGTGGCTGCTTTGGTGTATGAATCTATGCGAAAGCAATTGTCGCAACCGGCCCCTGTTCGTTGTTTGCAAATTTCTTTTGTTGGCCCAGTGGATGATAGCGAGCTCGAATTGACGAGTGAGATCCTCAGAGAGGGAAAGAATGTCTCTCAGGTCTTGGGGAGGGGGTTACAGAACGGTCAAACCAAGGTGATCGTTCAGGGGAGTTTTGGCGCTGGGAGAGAATCCGCCATCGATCTTGCTCCTGAGCGACTCTCTTTAAATGGCTCCGTAAACGACACCACCAAGCTGCCGTATATCGAAGGAGCGATTCCTGAGTTTACGCGTAATTTTGATTATCGATATCTGACGCCGTTCCCGTTTATGGGGTCCGACAAGCCTTATTTAGAGGGTTACGTGCGTTTTGCGGAGTCGCCAAAAGTAATGACCGAGGCGCATCTATTGGGGCTTGTTGATGCATGGCCTCCAACTCCCTTGCCGATGATGAAAAGCCTTTGCATGGCGAGTTCCTTAAGCTGGACGATAGAGTTCATTCAGCCGCAGCCGAGTTTAAGGCCAGACGAGTATACACAGTATCGAGCGGAAATTATTGAATCGAGCGGCGGGTATGCGTATGCCAAGGCGCTCATCTCAAACGAAGCGGGAGAGCTGCTCGCGATAAGTCAGCA
Organism: Oleiphilus sp. HI0080; assembly: GCF_001635135.1. Classification (NCBI taxonomy): domain Bacteria; kingdom Pseudomonadati; phylum Pseudomonadota; class Gammaproteobacteria; order Oceanospirillales; family Oleiphilaceae; genus Oleiphilus; species Oleiphilus sp. HI0080. Next base: position 4,028 of record NZ_LWFU01000726.1, on the reverse strand, counting down.
AACAACAGTGCACTTTGGTTAATAAAGCGGGCCTTAAAAGCGCCTGGTGCTTTATTTTAGACAAAAAAAAGCGGTGATTAGTGCCGAACATACTAATCACCGCATTCAACGTCGGGCATGTGCCCTGATCGGAAATTGTATTGAGGAGAAAGGCCTGAATTTTCGCCTCAACAGAATCTGTTTCGATGGTGTAATCATAGGGGCGTAGGGGGCGTAATTTGATCGTCCGAAGGGATTAAAGTGATTGTGAAATAGCGAAAACGCGTGACTTGTGTCACAAAATATCTAGATTAACTCTAGTTGACGCGCTTTTGCTAACGCCTCGGTACGACTTTTCGCGCCAATTTTTCCGTAAATGTTTCTGATGTGCGCTTTGACCGTAGCAGGTGCTAACGACAGTTTCTGAGCAATCTCTTTGTTGGCGAGTCCTTGGTCGATCAAAGACAGTACTTCAAGCTCTCGCTGGCTAAGAGGTTCTAAAAGCCTTAGGTTGCCCTCGAGTGCTGCCGCACCCGGAAGTTGCTGGCTGGCTTTGTTTGGCTGCTGCACGCCAAGCTCTTGGCTAAGTTTTTTCAGATAACTATCGGAGATATCGGCCGAGCGGCCTAATGCGATTACACTGACCGAGTCAACGTCTTCATTGGTGAAGATGCGCGTCATGCTCTCCTTGCCTGCGAGGTTAAGGGCTTCGTTAATTGCGCTTGTTGCGCGTTCTAGCTTTTTGGCTTTGAAAAAACAAAGGGCTTTGAGGTGTAATGCCTGAATTAGGTTGTAGGTGTGGTGATGCTCTCTCGCTTGTTCAGCAATGCGCTCGGCAATCTCTAGCGCAAGCGGGATGTTTTTCTGTTTCAGGTAGAGTCGAGCCTTACACAGATTTATGTCCTCAAAATTAAGAGGTAGCTCGTTAATGGTTTTAGAATCGATTGATTCGAGAACGACATTAGCACCTTCAAGGTTTTCAATTGCAATTAGGCAGCGTGACTTCAGCGCTCTAAGACTTGGCGGCGTGTACATCATTGCATCTTTCTTGTGCTCGTACACATTGATTGCGTCGTCTAACCGTTCAATTGCTTCAATGTATTGGCCTTGTGCAAATAGAACATTTGCCTGTGTGTACTGGATTAATATGTGCAGACCGGGTTCTGTCCCAATGTTGATGTGTTTTAACAAGGGGTTGATATACGCCGCCGCGATGGTTTTCTCGCCTCGCTCAAGGTAAATCATTGCGAGAATACTGTTCTGCCAACAAGAAATGATTCGCGGTTGCGAGGGGTCGTGTAAGCTATCAATCCATTGCTGGTTGTGCATGCCGGTTTCAAGTGCTGCGTCTAGCTTTCCTTGAAAAAAGTAAATCCAGCCAAGCAGGCCGCTGCTGGAAAGCACGGTGGTATACTTTTTCTCGCGTTTACCGTGGTCGATAGCCGACTTTAGAGCAAACTCTGCTGACTCAAGATCACCCACTGTAAAACTGTCTAGACCAATGCCGTAGTAAGTGACTGATTTAAGGGGCATATTGGTGTTATCAAGCTCTTCAAGAACCTGCTTGGTAAGTGAATGAGCGCTACGAAGATCTGACTGAGACCGAGCAATGTATGAGCGGATGAGCGAAATTTCGCTATGAAGGTCTATTAGTTCATTGGCGCTGGTTTCTACTTCTGCGATCCGCTGTTGATCAACAAGCGCCTCCAGCTCGTCCAAAAGAGGTTGAATTACTTCGATTTTGTTACTGAAAAATAAAGCCCATATTCTGAGCATGAGCAATCTCGGCGATTTTGCTCTCACAGCTTCCGGTAGCGCAGCAAGCCACTCGAGCATTGGCAAGTGGTGGCCTTCGTGGATCAAATTGTTCCCATTGGTTTCTAGCAGCTTTGCAAGTAGCGACCATTCTTGAAGCTGCACGGCAAGCTCTATGGCTTCATGCGATTGTTTATGATCTATCAGCCAGTCGATCGCTTTGGTTTGCAGTGAGGAGAGTCGCTTAATGTCTGTCTTACGCAATCTTTTGAGCAAAGCGTCTCTGAACATTTCATGGTAGCGATACCAGTCGCCCTGATTGTCTAAAGGGATAACGAAGAGATTTTTGCGCTCTAGCGCATGAAGCATATCGTGGCTGTTATTGGTGTTACGGATTTGGTCACAAAGCTCTGCGTTCATTCTTAGCAGGCAGGATGAATCGAGCATGAAGTCGCGTAAGGTATCGGGCTGTAAAGATAAAATTTCATTGATGACATAGTCTGAGAAGTGACGGTCATCCGCGAGCAATTGCTGTGTGTTGAGGTACGCTTGTTCGTTACTTGGCTTCGCTGACGCAGAGAGCGCCGTAAGCTGCATTGCGGCAATCCAGCCCTCTGTTCGATTAAAAATGCTTTGAATCTGACTATCTGTGAGTGATAGCTCCATATAATCAGAGAAAAACGTTTTTGATTCGTCGTAACTAAACATCAGATCTGAGGCGTAAATTCCGTCTACCCAGTTCTTGACGCTCCAGCGTGAAATTGGAAGATTGGGCTCAAAACGCGTGGTTAGCACAAGCTCGACGTTTGGTGGCATGAAGTCGACAAAATAAGCAAAGCTGCGCAGCGTTTCGTTGTCTTCAATGTTGTGAAAGTCATCAAGGACAATGCTTAGCTCGTTACCACTCATCGACCAGACGCTGAGTTCGTTCACCAGTGATGTGACCGCGGCTTCTACATTCGCTTGCTCTGTGAGTAGGGCGTTTGCTTCGGTACCAAAGTCATCGACAACCGTTTCAATGCTGCCAATAAGATACTGCCAAAACCGGATCGGGTTGTTGTCATGCTCATCAATCGATAACCAGCATATTTTTCGGTCTTGCTTGTGAAGCCATTGCAGAATAAGTGTCGTTTTGCCAAAGCCCGCAGGAGCGGAAACCAGAACCAGTTTTCGTGCTGCTCGTGCGTTTAGCCGATCTAAGAGACGTGACCGAGAAACACTTTTAAGATTGTATGCAGGAGCGAGAAACTTGGTTTTGAGTAGCATTTATACGGGTTCTTTGAGTTGTTCTTGCTATCACGGGATGTTTGCTATTGATAAGGGCAAATCCTATGCCTTTCGTCAAAAAAGTAAACTTAATACCCGTTCATCAAACGGGGCGTGAGTAACTCAGAAGAATGCGTATTTCATGCCGATGCCCAGCAATAAAACGGCAAGGAACGGTTGTAGGAGTTTTCCTGGAACCTTTTTGCTAAGTTTTGAGCCGACAAAAATGGCAGGGATAGAGCCGCAAAGCAGGGACGCAAGCAATACGAAATCAATATGGCCAAGCTGCATGTGACCCAAGCCTGCGATCAGTGTAAGCGGAACTGCGTGAGCGATGTCTGTTCCGATGATCGTGACAGGGCTTAATCTTGGATAAAGCACCATCAGAATGGCTGCGCCGAAGGCGCCAGCACCAACAGACGAAAGGGTAACGCAAACCCCTAAAAAAACACCCATTACGACAGTTAATTTGGTCTGATGCCGTTTGAGCCAGCTCATTTGGTTGTCGCTCAAGGCGTAAGAACGCATTAGGCGGCCTTTCAACAAAATGACCGCTGCAGTGAACATCAGCATTAATCCCAGTGCTGTCAAAAGGATTCCTTGGTATTCCGCAGCGTCCGAAAACACATATTTGAGGATAAACACGGTTGCAATTGAGGCAGGGATGCTGCCGCAACTTAAGCGGAGAACGATTCCCCAGTTAATCGTTTTTTGTCGCGCATGCGCAACAATGCCGCCAGCCTTCGTGCCGGCTGCGTACATTAAATCTGTGCCGATGGCGATATGAGGAGGGTAGTTGAACATGATCAATAGAGGGGTCATCAGCGACCCACCGCCAACACCTGTAAGCCCAACGGCGAACCCGACGCCGGCGCCCGCCAAAACATATTGTAAAAAACTGGCTAAGGCCACAAATTCCATATTTTTAGTCTATATTGTTAGCGATCTAATAGAGCTTAAGTAGAAAGAGTAATATATAGGATGTTTTTATTCTTCAAAATAATAATTACTTATAGCTTTATACTCAT
>NZ_LWFU01000725.1:0-1254 GCF_001635135.1 Oleiphilus sp. HI0080 | reverse complement strand
AAGCAAAGTAGCAGGGATCAGGATGTCGTTACCGCCACCATCCATTAGGATCGTGCTGATGTTGCCATTGTGCGCGTTAGCTGCGTTATATTGCTCTACAACGGATGGCGCTAGCAAACCACCTTGCAACTCGGCACCTGACTGCGTGTAATCACGGAACTGAGTGCCCGCGCGCGCTTCCAACGTTTCTTGGATAACGCCATTCAAATCGAAAATGGAGTCGCCCAGGGTCACGACATCATTTCGACCGTTAACGGTTTCTTCATATGGGTTGCCCGTACAACCAACAACACTAATAGCAACAACCGAAAAGGCTGCCACCTTTACAACTTTAGATACAACTTTTTTTAGATTTATCATTGTTTCTCTCCAAGTTTTCTTTCGTTACCACCAAATAAGCGGTGCGCAAAAGTTTAGCGCAACACTTGTTAACAAATGAGTCAAAAGGCGCACAACTTGGTTAAAAACGGATACATCTGGTTCTTTTCGGCCAGTAAACAATCAAAATAGCGGGTTGTTGAGACCTACATCACAGTTCGATTTAGCATGAAGCGATGCTCTTTCGGCCAACACACTAGTGAGAGCGGCGTCACGAACATCCTGCTCCAAACTCGGTAGACTGATTTTCGCCGCCTGTCAGTTATATCGTTTATTGGTTACGCCGAAAAAGGTAAAACAAAAAAGCCAACTAACGATCAATACGCTAGCCTAGACGAAAGCATTAACCGCCATAAAATAACAATTAAAGGACTGGGCAAACATACGAAGCACGCCGTGCGAACTATGTTTGAATCGCCATGCTTGACGAAATATATTTAAGACTACTTTTGGAACTTGCTCCAGAAGAACTAAAACTTAGCCCACTCGACGCCGAAAGGGTCATATTGGGTTATGGACAAACATTGGAGTCGAAAAATGCCTTCGGCAATTTAATTCGTGATATCTACGGTGCCGATCCAAGTTCTGACATAGGCCTGCACTATGGCAGGCTTTTACAGCCACACGCTTTATGTGATTTTTCTAGAGTTCTGATGACAGCGTCATCGTTCAAAAGAAGTTTGCAGATCATTAACGAATTGCATTACATGCAAGGTGCGGCTTATCACCTGACATTTCACGAATCGAAAGACCGACTATCGATCGCGTTAACCTACCCTTATAAAAGAGAGATATCACAAGAGCAACGACGCTTCTGTTGCGAGTCGATTTTTACCTATTTACTGAACCTTGTAAGGTCTGAAGTCAGCCCGCGTA
>NZ_LWFU01000724.1:0-1424 GCF_001635135.1 Oleiphilus sp. HI0080 | reverse complement strand
AATTTGATGCGCTTAGAGCGGCTGATACCGAACAAGGCGAAACCTGAGCTTGGCGCCAGCGAGCGCGTATTAATGTGTTTTTACCTGTCGAAAAGTGAGATTCACGCGCGGCGCGTGAACTTTTTTCGTTTTAGGGATTTGGTGTAGCCAATACATTTGCACCTCAGGGCTCATCACGAGAAGCATGGCGTCTTCTAATTGAATTGGAATACGCATTTTTTCGCCATTTTTTGGTTTTAGATCAAAGCGGCGGGTCGCGCCGAAAGATATCGACGCGATGGGTACTGTAGGGTCAAGCTCAGGTTCGTCGTCTGCGTGCCATGCGACGGAGTCCTGTCCATCGCGATACAGGTTGCAAAGGACGGAGTTGTATTGATGGCCGCTCATGGATTCGACGCGCGCTTTTACACTTAGTACGGTTGGGTCCCAGTTTTCGGGAATGAACAGCTTGCCCGAGTAACGATAGGCCGTGTCTGGATCACCCATCCAGACTTGTTTTCGCGGTATTGCAATCTCTCGTCCGTGCATTCGGATGTAAGGCTGTTGCCAATCAAGATTGCTAAGCAAGGCTTGCAGGGTGGTGTTCGAATCAGATTTGCTGAGGCATTGCTCGAATAAGCGAACGCTTCCGGGAATCTGAGGGCAGGCTTTTTGGTCTAATGTGAGTTCAAGAGCGCCTCGAGGAGGATGAGCCGGGCAGTTGAACAAGCCGTCTTGAGTATAGTTCGCCATATTACTTACTACTTTGTGAGGTCATGACAAATAATCACATGAAGAATTTTCGTATTAAGAATTATTGCATGAAGAATCTACGAATCGAGCAAATAATCGTCTTACTTTTTTTCTGGTCTATGTCTTCGGCTTTTGCTGAAGGTCCCGAGATTGAGTATTACGGCGAGCTGACCCAAGGTGGTGTTCTTGTGGGCAAAGTCGCGCCTAGTGCCAAGCTGTTTCTTAATGATGAGCGAATAGAAGTAACCAAAGAAGGGCATTTTGTATTCGGTTTTGGTCGTGACGCGAGCTTGAATCAGACGCTTATCGTGGCGGATGTTGAAGGGCGCCGCGAAGAAAGAGTGCTTACGCTCGCGAAGCGTGAGTACAACGTTCAGCGCATTGAGGGTGTTCCGCAAAAAACCGTGACGCCGCCAAAAGAAGTCTTACCGAGAATCAAAGAGGAGACCGCGCAAGTTAAAGCTGCACGTATGCAATTTCATGAAAGAACAGACTTTGTAAGCCGGTTTCGCCCACCATCCTCGGGTCGCATTACAGGCGTTTATGGTAGTCAGCGCGTTTATAACGGAACGCCCAAGCGGCCTCATTTTGGTGTTGACTATGCGGGGCCGGTAGGAGAGCCGGTCTTTGCGCCTGCAAGCGGAATCGTTACGCTCGTGCATCAAGATATGTACTACTCAGGCGGAACTCTG
>NZ_LWFU01000723.1:0-587 GCF_001635135.1 Oleiphilus sp. HI0080 | reverse complement strand
TTTCGCCATGCGATTTCCATCGCTGCTTCAACACACGCCTCGGCAAGCCAGGTTAAGTAATCACTTACTTTCATGACAGGTAGTACATCGCTTATCTCGGCCGCCGCTACACGCAACATATGTGACTGTTTGAAATTGCGCAGACAATCCATCTGCGCTTCTAAGTCATCCTCAGGAATACGAAGTAAAGACTGGCGAAGCTCATCGCTCAGCGCCTCGCGCGGAGGCGGCGAATATAACGATTTCGGATCAAGTAAATCATCCAAGACCACCGGCGTCGCAGCGATATGATCCGCAAACCATTGGCTTTCAGCGCATAGCTTACAAAGCTGCCGTAGCGCCTCGGCATTCTCGTTCAACAGCACCAAGTAGATGGTTCGGCCAAGCACCGACTGCACAACTTTTAGCACGCGCTCAAGCGTAAGCGCACAGGCACCAGATTCTGTGATCGTGTCTAGCAATCGAGGCAGAAACTCTTTGAATCGATCACGCGCAGACGCAGACATCTGACGAAAACGCGGCAACTCGTGCAAATCCATCAAAGCCTTTGTGCACAGCTCAGGCTCATCAAAACCGGCGCGGAGAAA
>NZ_LWFU01000722.1:0-853 GCF_001635135.1 Oleiphilus sp. HI0080 | reverse complement strand
GACCTGCTATTCGAACTGGATAAAGACACTCTTCAGGCGGAAGTTGCAAAAGCGAAAGCAAAGCTGGCTGCAGATCAGGCAGCGCTTGATGAATCCACTCGAAATTATGGCCGTGGAAACGAGTTGATCGGCAAGGGAACCATTAGTCAGTCGCAGATGGATCAGTTGTTGAGTAAAAAGTTACAAGCGGAAGCGGCACTGCAATCCTCGAAAGCCGCACTTAAAGCCGCGACGCTCAACCTGGATTATGCATCGATTCACGCACCGACAGATGGGGTCTTAAGTCAGGCGAATGTTAGTAAAGGTGACTTTATTTCTCCCTCTACTGTTTTAGCGAATTTGGTCTTGTCAGATCCTATCTATGTCAGCTTTCAGGCGAGTGAGCGAGAATTTTCGAAAAGAAGATCTGAGCGACAAGAGAAAATTCGCAATAATGGTGAGACACCACCAGAGTTGATCGCAAAGCTCAAGTTTTCCTCGGGCAACATATACGACAAAAATGGTGTTTTTGACTTTGTCGATAATCGGGTTGATCAGTCTACTGGAACCATTAAGATTCGTGCCGCTTTTGAAAACCCAGAGGGTTTCGTGCTGCCGGGGCAGCATGTGACGATTATCGTTGAAAGTGGAGAGGCTAAATCTGCATTAGTGGTGCCCCAAAAGGCGGTGCAAGAAGACCAGGCCGGCAAGTTTTTGTTGATTTTGAATGACGAGCAGGTAGTGGAGAAACGGCCCGTTACCACCGGTTCAAATGAGGGTGTCAATATCGTCATAAAAGAAGGTTTGAACGAAGGCGACAATGTCATTATCGACGGATTGCAAAAAATCAGGGTCGGTAGTAAAGCCGAAGGCA
>NZ_LWFU01000721.1:0-446 GCF_001635135.1 Oleiphilus sp. HI0080 | reverse complement strand
TGATCCAAGGTTTTAATGCGTTTGTGCTGAGGAACCTCTCCAGACAGCAAAGCAGCCTTGATGCCCTTTGCTTTTAATGCTGATTCGAGGCGACGGGTCTCATCGCGTCGATTACCAAAAATAATGGCACGACTCACTTTGTTCAAATCAAGATAGCGACAAATAATTTCAAGCTTTTCATCCGACGACACCATGAAGATCTTCTGATCCACTTTTTCAGTGGTCAGTTGCTCTGCTTCGATCTCGATATGAATCGGACTACTTGTCCAGCGCTGACACAAGTTCAACACGTCCTGATTAAAAGTGGCGCTGAAAAGAAGCGTTTGTCGACGATCAACTTTCGGGCAGCGGCCAAGAATACGTTTAACATCAGGAATAAACCCCATATCAAGCATTCGATCCGCTTCATCAATGACGAGCGTATCCACTTGATCGAGATAAAGGTC
>NZ_LWFU01000720.1:0-683 GCF_001635135.1 Oleiphilus sp. HI0080 | reverse complement strand
TCACTCATACCGTAACGCCTCCGCAGGTTTAACCTTCGAAGCGCGCCAGGCCGGGTAAAGTGTCGCCAAAAGGCTTAAACAAAGAGCAGACCCAGTGATAATGGACACATCACTCCAACGCAATTCGGATGGCAAATCACTGATGAAATAGACGTCTGGACTAAGAAACTGCATTTGCATGACAGACTCAACAAAAGAGATGATCTCAGAAACATTCAATGCCAATAGTACTCCGAGGACAGTACCGACGATGGTACCAACGACGCCAATGTACGCACCCTGCACAATGAAAATACCCATAATTGCGCGAGGACTCGCCCCCATTGTCCTTAGTATGGCGATGTCCGACGTCTTATCTGTCACGACCATCACCAAAGTGGAAATAATATTAAACGCAGCAACAGCGACGATGACCATTAATAACAAACCAATCAGCGTCTTCTCCATTTTGATCGCAGAAAACAAATTGCCGTGGGTCAATGTCCAATCGACACTGTAATAGGCTTCATCAAGACTGCTCGCGAGCTGTCTTGAAACAAACGGCGCGTCAAACAGGTTATCCATTTTTAGACGAATGCCGTTCACGTAGCCAGTCATTCGCATGACCTTGGCCGCATCCTCCATATGTATAAGCGCTAATTGTCCATCCAGGTCAGCCCCAACACGAAATATTCCACTAACCG
>NZ_LWFU01000719.1:0-1213 GCF_001635135.1 Oleiphilus sp. HI0080 | reverse complement strand
AGATATTGCTGTGCTTCGCAGTTACGCGAGGTATATGCGACAGGTACGAGTGAGTAACTCCCAGGAGCTGATTTCAAGCACCTTAGTCCATCATGATGACTTGGTTCAGCTGTTGTTGGAAATGTTTAAACTACGGTTTGATCCAGAAGGCCCTAAAAAAGCTGAGCGGACTAAGGCTTTTGAGAAATTAGAAACTGAATTTCTAGAAGGCTTGGAAGATGTCCCGAATTTGACAGAGGATAAGATCCTCCGCTTGTACCTTGATCTAATCAAGGCGACCGTTAGAACCAACTTCTATCAGAAAGCCAAAGACAAGTTTAAGTCATATATCTCGTTCAAACTTTTACCTCGTTTAATTCCAAATGTGCCGCTTCCCGTGCCAATGTTTGAAATTTTTGTCTATTCACCAAGAGTTGAAGGCGTGCATTTGCGCGGAGGAAAAGTGGCTCGAGGTGGCTTGCGTTGGTCTGATCGTAATGAAGATTACCGTACAGAGGTTCTTGGGTTGGTGAAGGCGCAGCAAGTTAAAAATGCCGTGATCGTCCCGGTAGGCGCAAAGGGTGGTTTTGTTGCTAAGAAGTTGCCGCAAGGAGATCGGGACGCGTTTATGAAGGAGGGTATCGCGTGCTACAAGATCTTTATTTCCGCTTTACTTGATGTGACCGACAACTTAGTGAAGGGTAAGGTGGTTCCTCCCAAGAATACCATTCGTCACGATGAAGACGACTATTATCTCGTTGTGGCGGCCGACAAGGGGACAGCAACGTTCTCTGATATCGCAAATCAGATTTCTGAAGATCGAGGACATTGGTTGGGCGACGCGTTCGCTTCCGGTGGAAGTCAAGGTTATGACCATAAGAAAATGGGCATAACCGCGAGAGGCGCTTGGGTGTCAGTGCAAAGGCACTTCAAAGAGCTTGGACATAATGTTCAGGAACAGCCTTTTACGTGCGTTGGTGTGGGCGATATGTCTGGCGATGTTTTTGGAAATGGCATGTTGCTTTCAGATCAAACGAAACTGATCGCAGCCTTTAACCATATGCATATTTTTATCGATCCAGATCCTGATACGACCAAATCGTTTGCCGAACGCCAGCGCCTATTCGATTTACCACGATCTTCGTGGGACGACTACGACAAGACACTCATATCAAAAGGTGGTGGAATTTTTAGTCGTGACGCAAAGTCCATCAAACTCACCCCAGAAATTAAA
>NZ_LWFU01000718.1:0-779 GCF_001635135.1 Oleiphilus sp. HI0080 | reverse complement strand
TTACCTGGGTGACATCACTTGGCGTAAGCGACCCAGCTCCGCCAGAGACGTCGATAATTGTGACACTGCCCTCTGGATCAACGGAGTAGTCGCCATTTGGCTCTCCTTCATTTGCCGCGATAACGGTGTTGCCATCAGGGGTAAATGTCACCATGTCGGGCAAGGCACCCGCTTCTACTGCACTAAGAAAGGTCCCATCCGTCTGATAAAACGCAATGTAGCCGTTATTCTGTTTTGGCTTGGCTTCAATCGCAACGGCGAGCGTGTTGTCGCTAACGGCAACGCTGTTAGCCGCACCTAGGTCCGCTTCACTTATACCGGCAATCGCGCCGGCAACGTCGCCCGCGACATTCAACGAGCTCGCGAGAGTTGGTGTGGATGGCGATGCGGTGTCTATTAGGTCGATTTGTCCTGAGTTGGCATTGACGACAAACGTCGTTTTTGTTGCTGGATCATAATCAACGATCTCGGCGGCTGATTCATCGAATTCGCCTGTTGAGTAACGACCCAAAAAGGATACGGAAATCGTGTTCTCGAACAGGTTCAGTTCATCGATTTTGTCTTCAACTTTACAGCCAGCTAGTAAGCTTGTACCCAACGCAACCGCTGCGGCCAAGCACGTTATCTTCATATTAGATCTGTTTTTTACTTTCATCTCTCTCTCCAGGCTACTCGTTTAATTATCCTAAAACGCATTATTTTTGTGGCATATACACTGATCGTGCAGCGCCGTTCATACACTCTGATGATTCCCTCGTGACAACACCGTCAGCGGAAAC
>NZ_LWFU01000717.1:0-2200 GCF_001635135.1 Oleiphilus sp. HI0080 | reverse complement strand
CCGATGCCACTAACCCGGCTATATGTGAGCAAGTAATGGCATCCATTCACAAGATCACCAGTCAGTTTTGCTGAGAACCACCAATATGTAATGCTGCGCTCAACACGCAGACTTAATCTCATCACAAGGAAAAACAAGATGAAAACCATCGGCCTATTAGGCGGCATGAGCTGGGAAAGCACACAAGGCTATTACAAAGCGATCAACGAAGGCGTTAAAAACCATCTCGGCGGCTTGCACTCCGCCAAAATCGCCATGGTGAGTGTCGACTTTGCTGAAATAGAAGCATTACAGATGCAAGACAATTGGCAACAAGCGGGTGAAATACTCGCAAGTGCTGCGGTATCGGTCGAGGCTGCTGGCGCAGACGGTCTGCTTATTTGCACAAACACCATGCACAAAGTAGCAGACGCTGTTCAATCAGCGATTAACATTCCCCTGTTGCACATCGCCGACGCGACTGGCGAAGCACTCGTTCATGCCAACGTCAAAACAGTCGGGTTACTAGGCACAGCCTTCACAATGGAGCAGGACTTTTACAAAGGCCGACTGACACAACACTTTGGCTTGAAGGTCATAACACCGACTACGTCAGACAGGGCTGACGTTCACCGCATCATCTACGAAGAGCTCTGTTTGGGGAATATCCTGACGCGTTCACGCAAAACCTATTTAGACGTTATAGAGCGGATGGCAGCTCAAGGAGCCGAGGCTGTCATCTTGGGTTGCACAGAGATAGGCCTACTCGTTGAGCAAGCCGATACCGACACACCTCTATTCGACACGACAGCGATCCATGCCCGCAAAGCGGTAGAATTTATGCTCGCTGCTGAGTGCGAGCAAGACTCGTAAATAGGTCGGCTTACAGACGATCAACAGATGAAAAATCAGACGATCAACGGTCGCTATGGCGTCCAACCGCTACCGATCGCACGAAATGGCAAGTCAGGATCAAAGCCGTCGACTTGCTCGGCTAACCATGCGGGGTACGTATTGCTATTTGGGCCGGGAAACACTACATATTCGTTGGCCCAAGGGTAATCAAGAGAGGCTTCTAAAATCTGACTAATGATCTCGTCCACCCCCTCTCCTCGTTTTTCATAAACAAGTTCGGGCTCTGCGCCATACCAATGTCTGTCAGGCAGATCAGACTCGACACGCAATACAGGAACACCCCACTTCGCACGCCATCCGACCACTTCCAAAACAGTATAAGTATCCGCATTACTTGGCTTGACTGAAATCCACGTATGCACCGCGAAGATGCCCCTCCACCCCCAAGTATCTGCTGCATAAACCTGCACAATCGCGTCTGAATATTCAGAGGGCAGCGGAGCAATGTTCGCCGATTCACGGGTTGCATCACGCCACGACGTGGTGCTGCAACCAGCTAGGATGAAAACGGCTGTAACGAGCAGTAACGCGCGTCGCCAACTCGGCCAAGCCTGCTTTGTTTTAGAACATGTGCGCAACAACACGAGGTACTCCGATGTCATAGTTCAAGGAAGGGTACGCTGTTTGCTGTCGATTAGTTTACTCAAATCAGCGTTCACGACCATTGCTCATGCGGCTTCGTTTTATTTAACTGCCAAGTTCAGCTTATTGCAACGCAACTATTGCGAATAATGCCTTCAAATCTCTCGGCTAACCATGCAGGATAGGTGTTTCTATTTGACTCAGAATGAATCACCACTAACTTCCAAGAAATGAGAATAGAGTTCTTCAGATTTTCGAATATGTAACGTACAAAACACATCTATGTTTGATCCATCATTTAGGACCTATGATAAGAAATAAAAAGCATCACACTGCAAATCATATGCAGCACTCTAAGAGTGTTTGGACTTCACAGTCTTCGCAGTTTTGGCCTACTCGCCCATGGTTGCAGCCATATAAGCTCCCGGATACCTATTATGAATTTAGATAAATCGACCAAACGTATAGCAAAAAGAGTGAAGAAAGGATTTCAGGGATATCCGCAAATCACAATAACCTATTTTGGTGAAACAGCTGAATGCGCAAGCGAAGTCGTTGTCGCTTTTATTTCAGAAGAAGGCGCGCTCGCCCAAGAACAAACATTTTGCAGTAAAGGCGACGCCAAAAAAGATGAAACGATTCAAACTACGCTGTTAAAAGTAATAGAACGCGCCGATGCAAAAACAGTACTAGAAACGGACGGCATTTTGCGTATTAAATAACT
>NZ_LWFU01000716.1:0-1092 GCF_001635135.1 Oleiphilus sp. HI0080 | reverse complement strand
CTGAATTTTTTGCTTATGTAGTGGCACAAGAGAAGGCTCAACTTAAAACGGCACAGACAGCAGAAAACAAGGGATGGTCAGCAGGGGCTACGATTTTGAGAGAGTTTATCGAACATCAAAAATAGACTTCAAGTTTTCCCGCAATTAGAACCGGCACTCGAAGGGCTGTAAAAACGCAACCGTTTGGTTGCGGAATCTTCAGTGCTGGAAGTCAGTAGTCGTTGATTTGGGTGTGATAGGGCGGGATTCCGGAAGAATGGGCTGTAAAACCTACGCGTTTTTACAGCCCTTCGAGTGCCGGTTCTAATTGCGGGAAAACTTGAAGTCTATTTTTGATGTTCGATAAACTCTCTCAAAATCGTAGCCCCTGCTGACCATCCCTTGTTTTCTGCTGTCTGTGCCGTTTTAAGTTGAGCCTTCTCTTGTGCCACTACATAAGCAAAAAATTCAGCGTGCTCTATCGGGGCCGCTTCTTTCAATGCGGCAAGTTTTTCCATGTAGGGCTGTATGATAGCCACAAGCATGCCCGCTGTAATAGGTATAACCGAGGAGACATAACCGGTTAACTTTCCGCGTGTGCGTGTGAACAGATTGGGTTGGTAGTCCAAGTTAAGTTCACTTTTCATGCGCTCGTAACGGCCTCTGTTCAGTTTTTCCAGTTGAAAGTACGCTTGATAGAACTCCCCCATGGGAGAGCCTACTCGGTTCTTGGCTATGATTTGAGTGGAAAGATAAGCAAATACACGATTGTTGTATTCGGCTTTTAGCAGCTTCCGGTATATCTCGTCGTTGTCATTGGCATACACCAAGCCAGGCATGAGTAACGCTGCTAGATAAGTAAAAGCCAGATATTTTTTTATCTTCATTCTTTGTCCATACGATGTTGGATTTTCTCAGTGATTATCCTCTAGCGACTTGTTACCCCTATTTAAGTGCTCGAAGAGCTTCAATGATTGCGGCCCTCTCACTGGGGTCTTTTACCCCGCCAAAGCCCATAGTAGTGCCTGGTACGGTGCCGGCTGGGTCTTTCAAGAAACGATCAAGAGTGGCTTCGTTCCAAGTCAGGTCGCTCTCTGATAAGCCAGATGAATA
>NZ_LWFU01000715.1:0-17353 GCF_001635135.1 Oleiphilus sp. HI0080 | reverse complement strand
CCATTTCAATCGTCGATTGCACGACGGCCTGATCAAATGCACTTTGATCTAGATTTAGAACGAAAGACATATCAATCTTTAACTCATCGACAGGCATTCCTTTTAGCTGACTNAGCGAAGAGTAACCTGTGCCATAATCGTCAACCGCCAACAAAAAGCCGAGGGTTTTGAGTCGATTAAGCACCGAGAGCGCTTGCTCAGGGTCTTCCATCATTGCGCTTTCGGTTACCTCAAAAATAAAGGCATCTGCAGGCATACTTTGCTTTTTGAGCATACTTGCAATGTAGTCCGGTAGGTCGTCATTGGATAAATCGTGCGCGGAGAGGTTTACCGCAATTTGCAGGTGTACACCCTGCTCTTTCCATTGCGCGCCCTGCATGACCGTCTCTCGAATCACCCATCGAGTCAGCAAGGGCATCAATCCAGATTGCTCTGCGAGAGGAATGAACTCACCGGGAGAAATAAACCCAAACTCTGGGTGAATCCAACGTACCAATGCCTCAACCTGCGTGACCTTTCTTTGTTTCAAGTCAACTTTTGGCTGGTAGTGCACGCTAAGCTGGTTACTCGTTATCGCTTCTTTCAGGTTGTTGATTAACTGAAGATGCTTCAGATGCTTTTCGTCCAGCCCGACCTCATACACTTGGGACCGAGAGCGCGAGTCCTTCCCTTTGTTGAGCGCGATATCGGCGCGACGCAGTAACTGCTCGGTATCCGAACCGTGCTCGGGATAAATAGCCAAGCCATAGTAAAAGTCTGCTTTAATAGTGAGTTCATCAATCTGGAATAGCTCAGAGAGCTCGCCAAGCAAAGACTGACACTGTTGCTCCACCTCTTTACCGGATGCGCCCTGCACGATAACCAAAAACTCATCAACCGCAATACGCGAAGGCACAATATCGCCTGTCTTGTGTGCCTTCAGTCTCTGGGCAATCGCAACCAGCAACGCATCACCCACTTGATAACCCAGTGTGTCATTGATCTGTTTAAAATGCCGGATGTCTATCAGCATCAAACCAATATTTCCGGAGCGTCGAGGTGAATCCTGAATCAAGGCCGTCATTCGCTTTGTGATGGCACTGCGATTTTCCAAGCCGGTGAGTTGATCGTTATGCGCTTGATAAAGAATTTGCGCCTCGCGTGTCGCGATACCGCGCTGCATGTTGTCTAAACTGTTGGCCAATGTCGCAAGCTCATTCTGTTTAAAGCGTTGATCAGTAATCTCTACTTGATAGTCGCCATCGGCGATTCGCTCTGCGGCCTTTACCAAGTTATTGACCGGGCGCGTTATATTCTTCGACATAACAAAACCCGCAATAGAAGACATAACTAGCGCGAGAATGGCGATGGACAAAATTTGGATTTTGAGCGGTTCAAAAGACTCCAACGCTTGCTCAAGAGAGGTACTCAGCTGAGCCACCACACGATATTCGCTCTCATCCACCAAAGTTGTAACCAGTGCCAAAAAGCGCTCGTCGTCTTTTTGGAAGAGTTTCCAGTCGTTCGCTAAATCCGAGCTTGGATACTGACCAAGATCCTCTAGCGCGAGTGTGGTTAACTCAAAACCCGAACCGTCTTCCCCAGAACCAATAAATCCAACCTCAAGACTCGTTAGCTCTTTAAGCTGGCTTGCAAGTGATAGGTCCATCTCGAAGCCTGCCAAGGCCCAAGCTTTCGTGATCGGCGCGTTAACCGGCAACATGAGTATTTGATAGGGCTTGTTTTGCAGCACAACCGTACTAGCCAGGCCGCCCTGCTCCGCCGCGGCACTTAACAACGATTGAAACGGAAAATGTGTCAGCTTTACGATACTGCCCGTACTTGCAATCAGCTGCCCATCGAGCGAGGTCAGCATCATCAGATCCGCACCAATACGGGCACCATGATTTGCCAGCACAGACACAATGGTAGACTCATCACCCGTTAACACCGCGGTCTTAAAACCAAAATCAGCCGTCAGCACTTGAGCTGACTCAAACAACTGCTCAGATCGAATATCCAGCAGTTGTTCAAATACGTTTTGACCAACAATCAGTTTGTCTTTTGCTTGCGCCTCAACGCTAGAATTAGTGGCGAGAATGACCGCTAAAATCGTCGTTAACGAGGAAAGAAAGATCAACCCTACGAACGACAGCAGTATTTTTGATCTTAGTCCAATATTAGTCATCATATCGATTTCTAAAACGCGAGAACTTTTTAATCGGCTGCGGCGCAATAAGATCGAGAGTTACCGTCATTGTCTCTTTATCGTCCACCTCGAACATGATTGGCGCATTGATGTTTTCCAACCATGGATGCCAAACCGCAATTTTTTCAGGTGTTTCGGAAAAACGGAGTGTTCCAGACTCATCTGTCACACCATAGCTTGGCCAAGGTGAGACAAAGATATAACCCAGCATGGCGTCGTGAATGTTGCATCCCAACACCACAACACCTGCCTCGCCGAACACCACCGGCTCTTCAGGCACACCTGCATAGAGCTTTATTTCGAACCGCTTTGGCTCAGAGAAGGAGTAAACATGGTGGCGAATATTATCGCTATTGGGAAAAATAACCGATTGGCCTTGATCCACCGCAAGCACATGGGGGACAAAGCGAACGTCCACTTGATCCATCACGGCAGGAGGTTTGCCTGCAGGGTTTGCGGTTCCTTCGGGAACGCCAACATAGGCATTGGCGACAGCTTTGCCATGCTGATCGGTAACCACCACCTCAAGTGCCCATGCTGTCGGGCTGAGCAATACAAAGAGCACGATCTGCCATGCACGCTGAAACGCTTTCAACATATCTTCCTACAAACTTCCCAAAAAGTACTTAGACCATGCTTTTAGTTTAGGTTCGATTTTAAATTTCGAAAGGGACGATCATCAATTCGGGCCATTATTCACGACCGCGGATTCCTCATGGTCGCTTACGATGCATGTGCATGGGTTTTGGCTGTTGCGAAAACGTGTAGAGTCTCTATTCGCTAATCAACGAACGCACCATGTAGCGAAGAGCTTAGGAAATATGTTGACGGCCAAGCTAGCGAGGCAAGCCTGAGCGTAGAGTGATCGTGACTTACCCGAGCATTAGCTAAACGCGCTTAGCGGCCAGCGCGCTCAGGCTCAAGGTCTTGCAGCTGTTTGTAGAGGTTTTCGGCCTCTACGGTCAGCAAAGAGTAGCTTTTAATATCGCCGTTGCGTTGTGCATGCATCGCTTTTTCCAACACGGCGGCATGTTGTTTCTTTAGCTTCTTTCGCGGGTCTGATTTAAAAAGTGAAAACATCTGTGCTCTACTCCCTTTACTCGAAAATAATCGGTTTATAGAGGACATTACGTTCTAGCGCCAAGAACGGGTTCATTCCCAAACACATTCAAACGACACGTTTAAATGTGAGCACGTAGCCTTTAAATTCCTTATCGAGATACGTTGTATCAACTGGCTTTTCTTCTGAAAAACTAAAACCGCGCTGCTCAAGCTGGCCTCTCAGTTTGTTTTTTCGTCCCCGACCTGGATCGACCACCACGACTTCGCAGTCTGGGTTGGCATGCGCATCGATGAACTCAGCAAGCAACGGAGCATGCTCATCTTCGTACAAAAGATCACTGCCAATGATCAAATCAAACTTACCCATGTCGCTCTCGCTTTCGGCCCAATCAATGCGCTCAAATGCGATCGGCTTATCCCCGTTCAACAGGGCGTTACGCTGCAAGAAGGCATCTACTTCAGGGTGATAATCGGTGGCCGTAATGTCGGCACTTTGCTTGTTTAACAACAAGCTGGAGAGCCCTACTCCACAACCTACCTCAAGAATCCGTTTTGACTCCGTTTCCATGCCCAAAACATGATGCGCAAGCACGAGCCCCGAAGGCCAGACGATACCAAACAACGGCCAAGTCGCAGAGCTGATACCGAGTTTCTCGGCAACTCCGTCCGGGTCATGAAACTCTTGATTATTCCTAAGTGTGCAAAGGTGTACGTCGATTTCACCAAACTCTACAGTTTGATAACGCAAGCGGAGATCTGTCATTTTAAAGCCTGATAGTTGGGCGCTGAGCCAACTACCGAAGATAGATAAATGACAAAACGAGAATGTTCGCTAAGAGTATAGCGTTGCGCTGATAAGGCAAGCGTTTTAGCGCTACATCCGGCGCATGTGCGCCCTTCGGGTATCCGGATGGTCTCAAAGGCGAGCATATTCCTATCGAAGCACGCATCATGGGCATTGTTGATGTGATTGACGCTTTGGGCGCGAAACGCAGCTATAAAGAACCTTGGTCTAACCAAGAAATTCTTGCCTTCGTGCTCGAACAAAAAGGCAAAAAATTTGACCCAGCCTTAGTGGAACTTGTTGAAGCAAACTTTACGACGCTCATGGATATTAGAAAACAATATCCGGATTAGGGAGAGTTTATGGAACTCGAGATTCGCGAAATTATCGAGGGCGTATCCAATACGCAAGGCACGGACTTTATCCAAAGCATCACGGAGCAGCTCGCAAAAGTGGTGAAAGCAGATTACACCTTTGTCGCTAAACTGGATATCGATAACTATCTCTCTCGCACACTGTCCATGGTGGTAAAAGGCAGCAAAGCCGATAACATGGAATATTCCCTCGCAGGTACGCCCTGCGCCAACGTGGCTGACGATTCTGTTTGCTGCTACCCCAACAAAGTGGTCGAATATTTTCCTGAAGACCAACTGCTGATTGATATGGGGATAGAGGCCTATTTGGGAACACCTTTACACGACTCTAAAGGAAACGTGTTTGGCTTAATTGTCGCGTTGTATGAGACCCCAATCGAAGATGAAAAGCGGACCTCTACCCTGTTTCAAATTTTCTCCGGACGAATCTCTGCTGAACTAGAACGCAGAGACTATGAGCATAAGCTACTGGCGTTGAATGAAAGCCTCGAACAAAAGGTCGTCGAGCGAACGACCGAGCTAACGGAGACGCTGCACCAACTCAAATCCACACAAGAGCAGCTTATAGAGTCAGAAAAAAATGCGGCATTGGGCGGTTTAGTAACCGGTGTTGCGCATGAGGTGAATACACCCTTGGGCATCGCGATTACCGCCCATTCTGTAATGGCTGACCGCTTTAATGAGCTGAGCAAGAAAATACAATGCGACGAACTCAGCATTCAGGATATGTCGAAGTTTCAAGACGACATGCGAGAATCTTTGGCTTTACAGCAAACCAATCTGGATCGCGCCAAGCGGTTGATTGAAAACTTCAAAAAAACCGCCTCTGATCAGCATGAATCTGAGTTAGAGAGCATTCACCTGAAAGCGTATTACCAACAAGTTTTATCAACATTAAAACCCTTGCTGAACGAAAAAAGCGCTGAGGTAACAGTGTCAGGAGATGCTATGACGCGCTTTACGACATACCCAGGTGTCCACGCACAGATTCTCACGAATCTCATCTCCAACAGTGTTAAACATGGATTTAAAGCGCGTCCGGGTAACCAGATTCACATAGCGCTGTTCAATGAGAATGGCGCCTTAAAAGTCGTTTATCAGGATAACGGCACAGGCTTAACAGAGGAGCAAGCCAAGAATATCTTTACTCCCTTCTTCACGACCGCTCGCAAGGAAGGCGGAACGGGATTAGGGATGTCCATCGTATACAACCTGATTACGCAAAAACTCAGGGGCCGAGTGCATCTTGGTGATAATGACCAAGGGTTTGTTCTGGAATATTATTGCCCTGAGCTATAGGCCTCGCTTTCTATTGGCACCACCAAGACCAAAGACCAACTAACGCGTTAAGATTCGCGTGAAGACTTAAGCACCTCTCGTCGGTGATTAAAGAGAAAACCTACCCTCCTCAAGAGCGACCCGTAATCCATTTGACCTCAATCAATACCTCGCGCTGTTTTTCAGTACATCATGAAGCCATACAGAGTTATTCATCGGTCACCTCTGACGTATCTGATTCAGTGACCGCCCCGTTTCATAAGTCGTTATAAATAAGGGTTCATTGAGGAGACAATATGACCATTGAAAAGCACGATCTAATTCACGAACTTCCAGAATACCGCGACCAGATCCATGAGCTCAAAATGAACAATGCGCATTTCGCTAAGTTGTTCGACCAATATCACGATGTAGATCACGAAGTGCACCGGATCGAAACTGGCGCAGAAACACCATCAGACGATTACGTCGAAGAGCGCAAAAAAGTGCGTTTAAAATTGAAAGACCAGTTATTTGCAATGCTCAAAACCCACGAAGCGACCGCGTAAAGCAGAACCTTTTTGGTGCGTTACACCTAGGTAGTGACGTTTAGTGACTCTCAGTGACTTTCCTTTTGTTGTGTTGAAGGGAAAACGGTTCGGGCAACCTTTGGTTGCCCTTTTTTACGCCTAACGATTAAAACCTCGCCGCCCGCTCTCGGATGAGTTTTACTTCGTCTGAGTCTTCACCAAAGGATTCCACAAACCGTTTTAAATCGCGCTTGAAGTCTTCTTTCTGATTCAGACAGAGGTTATATAAGGCCCTATCGCGTACATAGCGCTCATCAGGGATCTCAGTGTTCTCGCATAAAATACTCGTCGCAACCCAATGATCAACCCAAGGGACAAACCCGGTCGGATTTTGCTCAGCAATCTTCTGAATACGCATAGATACCGTTTGTCGACCCTCAAAACAATCAAACGCCCCCTTATAAAACGCGAGCGATTTGTCTTCTTCGTAGGCGCATACGGTCGCTACGATATTACTGTCATTCAGATCTTCGTACTTTCCCCACTTCAGAATCTGCATACTATTTGTGAAGACAAGCGACTCATGCTGAGTATTCGGATTCGTCCACGGTTGAATAAGATAAGGCCGCTCCGCCAACCAGTTTCTAAAGACGGCTTCGTCATACTGAGCGTTCGTGAACACAACTTGCAGTTCTTGTCCCCGATTCGGTCCGTTTGTACTGCCACCAATTTCAAAACTGGGGCCAGAAAAGCCCTTGCCGATGGCTTTCACAAACAGCGCTCCGAAAAGCACCGCGCAGAAAATGAACACATGCTTGCGAGATAATGAAACACCTCGACAAAACGCATAAACGCTAACCCAGAACGCGTCGGTTAAGATAAAAAGATACAAGGCATTGCTATCAAAACGGACGGCCGAACCGCTTGGCGAATAATCGGTAAACATGGCGCTGTACAGACGATCAAAATCAATATGTAAGGCAAGAGCAAAGGCGAACACACCCACAGCTCCAAAGCTAAATAGCGTCTTGCGCGTTAACGCTTCGCCATCGCCATTGAGCACCTTCATGACGATCATGCTGACAATCAATCCCGGCACGTGGAGGACGCCACCGGCAACCGGTAAAGGAATAAGATACTCAAAGAAGGCGCTGCCTGAGCCCCAGATGCCGGACCAACCCAGCGCCCCCGCAATGAACGCCGGAGTGAGCCAAATCAAAATCAGAAACATGACGTACATAAAAACATCCACTGTTAAACGGTCTTCTGTAAAAGCTTAGTCGCAAACCAAGCGTCTCGTGAAATAAAACCTGAGCAATAAAGCAGATGCTATGGAATTGCTCCGAGGAGGTGGTATTCTGGATACCGTAGTTTTAGATTCACCACTAACAACAAGAGAAATCAAAGATGCTTTCAAGACTAGCCTCCGGCTTATTATTCACGACTATCGTTTTCCTCACTGGCTGCGGAACCGCGCCACTTGAGGTCGTTCATGTGCAAAAAGAAGGCTTTAACGAAGGTAAGTATATTTCGTTTAAGGTTTCGCATAGCCATGTAGACATCGCAACTAAAGCGGAAGAACTCATCAACAAGGCAATTGCGGACGTGATGACAGAAAAAGGCTATGTGGATGGCGCGAATGCAGACTTTGAAATTCGCTACTCGCTTAAAACGATGCAATCACAGCGCTTGGAAATAGAAAGCGTGGCCCCGACCGGTCCGGCTTGGCAAGGCGGTGCGCAACCTGCAGGACATCCACCACAAATGGAAGCCGTTTTTGAAGCGCGCATGTTGGTGAACGTGATTGATACAAAAACCGGTGAAGTCATTTGGAAGGCGGCTTCTAATCGCGACCTGACTCAGGTAGACGTTTCCAAGTTCGATTCAAACAAAGCACATGATCGCATGCATGAGATGTTTGAAAACTTCCCTGCTCGTTATTGGTGGTAGCAAGGACAAGGTTGGACAAAAGCATTACGGCATTCAACGCGTCCTTTGAGTTCAAGCTCGGGGCGTGTTGATAAACGTTTTCCATACGCCCAACGGGGTCCATATTTTTTGCAAGTCCGCACCTGCTCCCTCTAAATCCTCTCCTAGCACTTGGGTGCGATAACGAAATAAAAACGCCGACGCGCGCATGTTTGCAGCACAATGTAACCAGACCTTTTCTCCCTCAGACTCTGACATACATTTTACAAACGCCTCGAACTTTCTCTCTGAAGGTCGCACAAAGTTAACGGGTATATGCGTATAACGCAGCCCGAGCTCGCTAAGCGTGTTTGCTTCATCCGCTAAGGAGTTTTCGGCATCATGCGGTGCGAGATTTATTACAGAATCAAAACCCGCCTCTTTGATCAAGGCGAATTGTGCTTCACTCGGCTGCCCGGAGGTACTTAGTCGATCTGAAATAGGGAGGTAGTTATAGATATCCTCAAGCGACTTAGACTTAGCCTGAGCCGACAAGGGCGAATATTTGCGGATGAGCGACAGCAAGTATCCCGATGTCGTTTTTAGAGTATTCACTGACATAAACCACCTCAAAAGATACACCATTAAATGGATCTTCATCTTGCGCGATTTGTATCGGCAATACATCCCCCTTATGCTTGCTCAAACTAAAAAACAAAAACTCAGGAGAACAACAATGAAAAGCCTCAGCTCACTATGCGCAGCACTTTTGTTTATGGCGAGTTCTGCTTGGGCGCACAATGGCATGGTACATGTCGCAAGCGCGAACGACTTCGACACCACGATCAGCAAACTTACCCAAGCGCTCCAAGCAAAGGGCATGAAAATTTTCGCCACCATCCCGCATTCAAAGGGCGCGGCGAGTGTTGATGTTCGGCTAAACCCAACAACCCTAGTCATCTTTGGTAATCCAAAGGTCGGTGCGCCGCTTATGGCCTGCACACAGATAGTGGGTATCGATTTACCGCAGAAAGCCTTAATAACGGAAGATAGCGAAGGCAAGGTCTCGCTGACCTATAACGATCCCGCTTACCTGAAAGAGCGGCACGAGATTGAAGGCTGTGATCAAGTCTTAGACAAAGTGAGTAAGGCTCTCGCAAATTTTGCTAAAGCCGCAACGCAATAGCGCCTTACGTGAACACATTTGATCGACTCTACAGCTTACGGGCTACATAAACGCCGTAGCTGTAGTAGTCTTTGTACTTTCGATAGAGCGCGACCTCTTCTCTTTCAGCGGCTATGAGCTGTTGCGCAACTTCAGAGTTGTTGTGTCGCGCTAAAAAATCATCATAGCTTCGCTCAAGTGGACCGTAATAATTATCAATCCAACAATGCTCTGGCAAAATAAAATAACCAAGTAACTGGTACCCTGCCCTTTCAAGTACCTTTATTTTGTTAGAGGCTGTGTCGATCTCAGGGTAAGCCGCATGCCAATAATCTTCGAGTTCTTTTGGCCGCTCTGCGGTCGTCCAGGTAATTTCAGACGCCACCAAAACGCCATCTTGTTTTAAAAAATGACGCCACTGCTTCAAGCCCTGCTCAAACCCTATGTTGTAAATAGCGCCTTCTGACCAGATGACATCAAACTGCTCTGACTCAAAGGGCAAGTCATCCATAGATGCGCAACAGCTTGTGATTTTATCGTCGAGTTCGACTTCCTCAGCAATGCCGTTCAGTTCGTTCAGAAACTCTTGGAGGAAATCTACCGAAGTCACTTTGGCGTTGAGCATCTCTGCCAAAATCAGACTGGACGCGCCCGTGCCACAACCGATATCCGCGATCCTGTAAGGCGCATTCAGATCGAGCCCGGTAAGATAGAGCGCTAGCTCTGTTTCTGATCGGCCACCAGGGCCTTGACGCTCGTTGTTCTTGTGAAGATCAATCAGTAGTTCAAGATCGTCAGGAAGTTTCTCTGGAGTATTCTCGGCCATGCGTTCGTCATTTCCAAACAGACAACAAAATATGAAACAACTCTAGACGATCAAACATGCATTGGCGAGCGCAGTTTACTTGCGCCTAAATACGCATTTTGGACACATCATCCGCTTAAGCGAAAGAGGTGATGAGAGCAGTTTGAACAAGGCGAAAACGCACGCAAGAGCAGAATAGTTTGCCAATCTTAGAGTTCGTCAAAAGCGTCGCGGAACAATAAAGTCGTTAACTTTTGAGGTTCTAGGTCTTCTATTTTTCCCTTCTTTATCCTGAGAAGTCTAAAACTCCGCTTCCAACCGGTCAGCTGTCACCAAATAGCGGACATGCCGATCGAGGCAAAGGTACATCGGTTTTGGATGAAGAGCGGACGTAACAGACCTATCGAGATCGCATTCGCGTAATTTACTATCCAGAGCTAAAAGGAGACCTTCTCCGTTGAGCTAAGAGCATATTCCTAGTGTTGGTAAGACGGACCATGAAAAATAGTGCCTATTTTAATGCCGCCATAATCTGTCCCCGTTCGTCACTTTCATTTGTTTTAAGTCTCAGAAGCTTCAAGCCTATTTTGTCTAGAACTTGGTTTTTAATTTCGTCCCTTTCTTGCTGAGCTTTGTTGTTCTCATGAAACTGATAACCATCTACCTCGATTGCTAAAACTGGTTGCAAATCTATTTTGGAGTAAACTAAGAAATCAATATGGGACCAAGGATTTGTGACGAAAGCAGCTTGTTCGGGGTTCAGGTCGCTAGCCTCTTTGACGATATCATTCAATTGTATGTGCAGCCCATATGTTAAATGGTTGTACTCTTCACTTTCCAAAATATCGAATAGCAAGCCATCCACAAGATTTTCCGAGTCGTAAGCAGAGCGTTTTTTACTGCCTTCGAATACCTTTCGGAGAAGGTGGCTTTGCTCCTTGTATAGGAGATCAAATATTGACGACTTCTTACTTTGAACTAATCCCTGTCCTAAGGTTTGATAATCCACGTAACGGATTAATGATCCAATATTAGAATCTTGCTCAGCAAAAATACGATCTCCAGCAACGAGCACAAATTGGTCTACCGCTCTCGACACCGCAACGTTAACGGTATCGGCTCGGTCTATAAAATCATTTATCGAATTGGCCACAGTCGAAAAAATAATTACTTTCTTTTCTCTGCCTTGAAACTTATACACAGTGTCTACATCCAGACGATTGGTACCCATACTTTTTACTGCCTTATTCACATGCGCCCTGTATGGGGCAATAACGCCGATTTCTTCGGGGTCAGCACTCGCTAACCGCGCTTCTCGCAATACTTCATCTTTGATGACGGAGATCTCACGTTGACTGAACAACCCAGATTCGTTTATTTGCTTTCGAGCATGATTTCCTTCTTTTAATCGGTAAACCAAAAAAGGGTACTCTCGACCTTTTACTTCCGTCATAACTAGAAGTTCATTGTTGTAAAACTTTTTGTTACAGAAGCCTATGATTGCGGGATGGCATCGATAATGTTCACGCAACATGACGCGAGCTAGTCGACTGCCAAAAACATCAGAAATAGAGGAAAGAATACTTTGCGTATAGAAATTGTAGGCTTGAGGTACTTGAAATCGCGCTTCAATTTCACCCCTCTGAAGTAACGCAGACTCTGAAGGGAAGTTTGATATCTGTTTCAAATCACCGACAATCACAACATTTTTAGCTCTCGAAATTGCCATTGCAGCGGTAACTAAATCTACTTGTGAAGATTCGTCGATGATTAAATAATCCAGCAACGAATTTCTCTCTACACAATTTCTTAAGGAGTTGGTCGTGCTCAATATCAGCGGATATTGTTGAACAAAGGAGTCGAAATCAGATTTGTAATTATCTGACGTGAAAGACCTTATTCTCTGACCTTTCCGGTTCCTGGCTACATAGTGACGAAACAAAGCTGAGGAGAGCTCTCTACTAGAGGCCATTAGTTCCCTGCTGCTTAAACCAATCAAACTTTCTTCGAGCTTTGATATCCGCTCCTCTAGCTCTCGCTCTTTAAGATACAGGTAGTCCTTCTCCAAGTTCGTAATCAAAACTGAATCACAAGATAGGATTCGATCTGGTCGATAAATACCAAACGAGATGAATGCTTTTAAAGAAGCTAGTGCCAAACCGAGCTTACTTGGTTGTTTTAGGCTTGTTAGTAGTAGCTTGAAGCGAAGAACCATTGTTGACTTGGCTCTGCGTCTGCAGCTTAACCGCTGAAAAACCGGTTGTGCTTTCGGGTACTTCTTTTCAAAGTGCTTTCTCTGGATTCTAAGCTCATTGAGCTCTTGTCTTAGAAGAGCTTTTTCACCCTGCTTACTAAGCACTTCTGATAGATTGTTGTAAACATCTTGATATCGAGTTGAAAGCTCTCTGTAGCGTTCACCTAAGTCCCAGCAATCTATTTGCGGTTCAGACTGAGCTGTGTTGAAGAAAGCATCTTTTCTTGCTTTGTTTCCGAGGGAGGCAGACAGAAAACCAAAGCCATTTGCATCGAGTTTTTCAAAAACATTGTCTGTTGCGGGGTTACTGCCAGCGACCACTCCAACTGTCTGACCTCTGCTCAAAATGTTCGCGATAATATTTAGTATTGTTTGAGTCTTCCCTGTACCAGGAGGCCCCTCTATCAAACTGAATTGGTTCGTCAGCGCATTTTCGACGGCAACTTTCTGGGAAGGATTAATTCCAAAAGGAAAAATCACCTCTCCAGATATTTGCTTTCTCGCTTCTTGGTCTCCCTCTAGATAGAAGTAGAGGGCAGATTTTGGGTTGATGACCCTGCAATACTCATACTGCTTTTTGAGATAGTCATTCGGCTCCCCAGAGTCGTTTTCAATCTTGAAGGTATCAGACAAATGAAAAAAATATGCGAAAGGATTATTTGAACTTTTATCCTTTGCGTAATTTTTTATTCTTCTGCAATCGTTCTTGCGCGCAAGTAAACATCGTCCGCTGTCTGAGAAGAGCTTCATCCAACTACCGAACTGAATCACTTGTGCGTAAGCATGAGGATTACCGCCTTTTATGCTTATCAGATCTCCCTTGAGATCTATTTCGGAAGGGCTATTCTCGTGTTCAAGATTTCCTTTGCGAAAACCGTATTCCTTACCGCCTAACTGGTAACGAACCCAGAACCGGCCATCTCTATCAACAATATCTGCTACATCTTTGGTAATATCCTGGTAAGACCCATCGACATGTCTGATAACTAGATGCTTGCTCTCGTCCATATGCGTGTCTTAATCCAGGTAAAAGGGAGTGCTTTTTATAGTCTATACGTGACTGATAAAGCTAGCTAGCAGGCCGAATCAAAGCTGCGCCTCTGATCCGGGGGCGGTATGTCTACTTAACTCGGACAACCTGACCAAATAAAGCCTAAGATTTCTCTCGACGTTATGTCCGTAATTTGTCTTAGCACCGAACGAAACTTATTGTGCCGATTAGGTCCGCTTCTCTCACATTTCCGGTGAAGGTTTACGGCTGACGCAATGTCTGCTTTGGTGTGGCAGCTGACTCCATTCGGCATCGACTTTGTTAACAACAATATTGTTCACCAACAGTAAAGTCGAGGCATAAAACGGGCGAAAACGCGCAATTTACTTGAGTGTAAATGAGCATTTTGAGCCCGCTTTTAACGATGAATTTGCAATTGCAGCAGCTTTTTAGGCTTGGGAGGGTGGATGATGCTCATGCCAATGCCTGGCAATATCCACCCGCCGCGCCACCCAAACATCGCTATGCGACTGCACGTAGTCCAAGAAACGCGCCAATGCTGCTGCCCGCGCGGGGCGTCCAACTAAACGGCAATGCAGGCCGACGCTCAGCATTTTTGGTGCGCTTGCTCCTTCTGCGTAGAGCATATCGAAGGCATCTTTCAAATAGGTAAAGAATTGATCGCCTGAGTTAAAGCCTTGGTTTGTCGCAAAGCGCATATCATTTGTATCAAGCGTGTAAGGCACGATTAAATACGGCTGTTCGTAGTCATATACCCAATACGGCAAGTCATCTGCGTAGGAGTCTGCGTCATACAAAAAACCGCCTGCTTCGTAAACCAGATCACGTGTATTTGGGCTTGTTCGTCCGGTGTACCAGCCTAAAGGCCGCTCGCCTGTAATTTCTTCATGTTTCTTGATGGCTTCGCGGACCTGACGGCGCTCTTCGTCTTTATCTATAAATTGATAGTTGATCCACTTATAGCCGTGTGCTGCAATTTCCCAATCTGCGTCTTTCATTGCTTGAACAGCTTCTGGGTGCTTCTCTAGGGCGGTCGTTACCCCGTAAACGGTGACCGGCAAATTGCGCTCTGTAAACAGCCTGTGTAATCGCCAAAAACCCGCACGACTGCCGTACTCGTAAATCGATTCCATACTCATGTGCCTGACACCTTCAAGCGCTGGCGCACCGATCATCTCAGACAAAAAGGCTTCGGATGCGGCGTCGCCATGGAGAATGCAGTTTTCGCCGCCCTCTTCATAATTGATAACGAACTGCACAGCAACCCGTTCGCCGTTTGGCCAAACATCTTTCGGGGTGTGTTGGCCATAGCCAACTAGATCTCGGGGATATGTCATGTCAATCTCAACGAAAAGAGTAAAACGATCAGAAAACCATAGTAAGCTGACCAAGCGGTCAACTCAATATTTATCTTAGCATGTAAACCAAAGGGCGTTGATCTCGCGTAGAGAGCTAAAACGCCAAGAGAATAGACGCAAATGCTTAAAACTGCCGCATTGTTCGCACATCCGCTTCGATCCCTTGCTTTAACGCTGTCTTTGAGCCTGTCGTTCACCGCTGACGCTTTGGCTGAGTGCGCTCAGTGGCTCGATCATAAAGTTGCAAAACTGCATAGCCAAGAGACGTTGAACCTATGCGCGTTAACCGAGAACAAGACCGTGCTTTTTGTAAATACGGCGAGCAAGTGCGGTTTCACGCCGCAGTTTAAAGAACTGCAAGCACTCTATGAGCGATATCAGGATCAGAACTTTACGATCATTGGTTTTCCTTCCAACAGCTTTCGTCAAGCTGCAAGAGATGAAGGCGAGGCCGCAGAAGTCTGTTACGTCAATTTCGGCGTAAAGTTTCCAATGACGAGCACCACGAGTGTTCGCGGTACAAATGCGCATCCGGTGTTTCAACACCTGGCCGCAGAAAGCGAAGCACCACAATGGAACTTTAATAAATACCTCGTGTCGTCTTCTGGTGAGGTAATTGAACATTTTGGAAGCTCTGTCTCCCCAACGTCTCGCCAATTAACCCAAGCCATCGAATCCGCTCTGTGAGGAAACCATGAGCCAAGCAAATAAGATTGCCAATCTACAGACCGCAACGCGAGCTAGCCAAGCCGTCATTCATATTACTAACCTCCGGCTGAGAACGTTCATCGGCTTTAATCCCGAGGAACAAGAAAAGCAGCAGGACATTATCATTAATGCGGAGATCCATTATCCGGCCAATAAGCTTTGCTTAAATGATGACGTTGAGAATGCATTGAACTATAAGAACATTGCCAAGGGCATTATTAAGCACGTTGAATCAGGACGGTTCTTGCTCTTGGAAAAATTAGTTAGCGATGTACTGGAAATATGCCATGAACATGAATGGGTTAGCTACGCAAAGGTCAAAATTGATAAGCCGCACGCATTGCGTTTTGCCGATTCTGTTTCACTTAGTTTAGAGTACCGCGGCTAACCGCCGTGCAAGGAGCCCATCATGGAAGCACTATCAAACACCACCATCACGCCAAAAATGAGTAAAGAAGCCCACCTGGTTCGTGATGCTTTAATTGCTGCGGGGCTAGAAACGCCGCTTTTACCAAGTACTCTAACCACAGACCAAAAATACGAGAGGCTCAAATCCTTGTTTACCGATGTGGTCAGTACTCTAGGCTTGGATCTCAGTGACGATAGCCTTAACGAAACACCGCACCGCATCGCCAAGATGTATATTCGTGAGATTTTCTCTGGCTTGGACTATGGCAACTTTCCCAAGATCAGCGTGATCGACAACAAAATGTCTGTGGATGAAATGGTCACGGTAGCTGGCATTTCGGTTACCAGTACATGCGAGCACCATTTCGTCACGATCGACGGCACAGCGAAAGTGGCTTATATTCCAAAAGGCAAAGTGATTGGCTTATCAAAAATAAACCGCATTGTGCGTTTCTTTGCACAACGTCCACAGGTTCAAGAGCGATTGACTCAGCAGGTTCTGCTCGCCCTTCAAACCTTGCTTGGAACGCAAGACGTTGCGGTCTCGATAAATGCGACACATTATTGTGTTAAGTCGCGTGGCATTATGGATTCAGGATCAGCGACCTCAACAACGGCATTGGGTGGTTCGTTCAAGGAAAATCCGCAAACTCGCAATGAGTTTCTGAATCAGGGATAGAGCACACACGCACAATGACAAACAATAAAAGTATTTTTATCACGGGTATTTCCCGTCGACTCGGCCTTGCGCTCGCGCATCATTTCTTGGATACGGGGTGGGAAGTTATCGGTACCTATCGTTCAGAACGTAAGGAACTTGATGCTCTTTGGGACAAAGGCGCGACGCTTTATCAGTGTGATTTTCAGGACATGGATGAAGTGCAGGATCTAATCTCAACGGTGAGAACAAAGCACCTGCAGCTGCGCGCCCTCGTCCACAATGCCTCCGATTGGATGGCCGAGGGTAAGGGCTACCCCAACGCAGAAGTGTTTGACCGAATGATGAATGTGCACGCCAAGGCCCCTTATTTGATGAACATGGGCTTGAAAGACACGCTAGTGGGTAGCGAAGGCGAGCTAGCCGACATCATCCACATTACAGATTATGTCGCAGCACGAGGTAGTAAAAAGCACTTTGCCTACGCCGCAAGCAAGGCCGCTCTCGAAAACCTAACGCTTTCGTTTGCCGCCGCCTGCGCGCCAGAGGTGAAGGTGAATGCGGTTGCACCTGCCCTACTCAAGTTCAATGAAGACGATGACGAGGCCTACAAGAAAAAAGCCGTACAGAAAGCGGTTTTACCATGGGAGGGCTCGTTCGAAGCCGCGATCGAAGCCGTAGAATATTTGTTAGCCAGCCGATATATCACTGGCCGCACAATCCATTTGGACGGCGGCCGT
This sequence comes from Oleiphilus sp. HI0080, assembly GCF_001635135.1. Taxonomy (NCBI): domain Bacteria; kingdom Pseudomonadati; phylum Pseudomonadota; class Gammaproteobacteria; order Oceanospirillales; family Oleiphilaceae; genus Oleiphilus; species Oleiphilus sp. HI0080. Next base: position 142 of record NZ_LWFU01000715.1, on the reverse strand, counting down.
CATCTCAAATAGCCGCAGCGACTAGGTCGAGCTGGGGTCTAACAAGTCTTTGAAAGGCTGAAAATCGCTCAGTAGCGCGAGAGCGGGGTCTTCCGACATCGCTTCGCGATAGCTTTCTTGCTTGGTTAGGGCTCTTTGTAGG
>NZ_LWFU01000714.1:0-5395 GCF_001635135.1 Oleiphilus sp. HI0080 | reverse complement strand
CAGATTTGGAACCACACATTTTACTGGAACTGCCTAAGCCCGAACGGTGGCGGCGAACCTACGGGCGTAGTGGCAGACGCGATTAACGCAGCATTTGGATCTTTCGCAGAATTCAAAGCGGCATTCAATGATCGCGCTGTCAACAACTTCGGCTCAAGCTGGACGTGGTTGGTAAAAAATGCCGACGGAAAACTAGAGATCGTTAACACGTCAAACGCCGGCACGCCAATGACGGATGGTCAAACAGCGCTACTGACCGTTGATCTTTGGGAGCACGCCTACTACATCGATTATCGTAACGCTCGTCCTACATACTTGGACGCATTCTGGGCGTTGGTTAACTGGGATTTCGTTGCTGCGAACCTAGGCTAATTTAGCCAAGAATTGTACCCAAAAAAAACCAGAGCCTTGCTCTGGTTTTTTTTGCTCAACCATCTCTATAAAATAGGCCCCCTCTCAATCGCAAGAGAGCTAACGCACCTTCATACCGTTATACAAGGTCTCGACAGGCGGTTTTTCAAGCTTATCCAACTCTTCCTGATCCTCACCCTGAGCTGCCTTCAAGTCTAGGTTTAGCTGCCACAACTGATCAAACTTATCGTTGGTAACAGCTCGCGTCGCCGCTTTATCCCTCAGAATCGTAGGCCTCAAAAACACCAATAGATTTTGTTTTGTCACGACTTCCGAAGAGCTACGAAACAACGCGCCCAACCAAGGGATATCTCCTAGTAGCGGCACCTTACTTTCGCTCATTCGAACATCATCACGAATCAAACCACCTAAAACAATCGTTTCACCATCATCCGCAAGAACATTAGTTTTGATTTGACGCTTTGTCGTAATAATATCGGCTCCAGCCGTTGAAGGAGAAACACCAGAGATCTCCTGCTCAATTTCAAGACGAACCAAGTCACCCTCACTAATACTTGGCGTCACGATCAGTTTTACACCAACATCTTCGCGCTCAATCGTTGTAAACGGATCTGAAGTGCCTGCGCCGCCAGAACTCGACTGACCGGTAATAATCGGAATGTTCTCACCAACAATAATCGATGATTCTTGGTTATCCATTGTGATCACTTTAGGCGTTGATAGTACGTTCGCACCGGCATCACCCTCTAAGGCCTGAACCAATGCTCCCCAACTGACCCCATTACTGTTGGTATCACCCACGCCAAGCGTCAAACCCGTGGTCGGCGAACCCAAAAGACTTGGATCCAAATCACCATTGGGATCGTTATCTTTATCAATTAAGGCACCAAGCAGGTTGGCCGCACTCAAACCAATCTCGTTGAAGTTGGTAAAGGCACCTGGAATAGATGCGCCTTCATCGTACAACGCCCACTGAATACCCAGTTTATTGTCTGTATTATCCTGAATCTCAACAATCGCAGCCTCAATCAGAACCTGAGCTCTGCGAACATCCAACTCCTCAATCACACCCTCAAGCTCTTGCAATAAGGAAGGCTCGGCACGTATCACTAAAGCATTCAGGCCTTCGTCTGCATATACACTTGCATCAACCTTGGGCGCAGCCTGTCCTTTCTCTGCAGCTTCCTCACTCACTATGTCGCCCATCAATCCACTAAGAAGCTCAGCAATCTCTTCTGCATCGGCATGCTTCAACCTAACCACTTTCGTTTTGCCACCGGTTGAAGACGGCTGATCAAGCTTGGAAATAAGACTGCGCATTTTCTCTCGGAATGGCTCATCACCTCGAAGAATCAATCGATTACTACGCTGATCAGCTACGACAGAAAACTTATTAGCGCCTTTGCTTTGAGCGGACTGACCAAGCTCACTCGGGGCCAGCTCCTCAAGCAGTTTAACCATATCGCCCACCCACGCCTCCTGAAGCTGAATAACTTCAAGCTCGTATTTCGATGGACTATCCAACTCATTAATAATTTTGCTGATGCGCTTTATATTCGATACGTGATCACTAATGATTAGAGCGTTGGCTGCCGCGACACCTGCTAAATGCCCATACTTTGCGACCATTGGTCGAAGAATTGGTACGAGTTCAAGCGCATTCGCGTTATTTACCTGAATCACACGCGTTACAATCTGCTCATTTGGAACGCGCTTCAGCAACTTTGGGTTATCAGCCTCTTGCTTCGCATCATTCTGCTGAACGATCTTGATCACACCCGTACCTGGGATTGCTGCAAAGCCATGTACTCCCAAAACGGAAAGGAACATCTCATAAACAGCATCTTTGTCCATTGGCGTATTGGAGACGACCGTGACCTTACCTTTAACGCGAGGATCAATGACAAAGCTATAACCAGTAATATCTGCCACCTGTGTAACAAAAGCTCTGATATCGGCGTCTTTAAGGTTTACCTGCCAAGTCTGCTCTTCAGCAGTACTAAACGCTGCGAAAGAAAACAACAAGGATATTAGAAGCGCTCGCATGCTTAGTTGTTTGAACTTATTCACGGTTAATAACTCGTCATTTAGTATTTTGATTATCAGTCACTCAGTTTAACGGATAATTAACGAAAAAACTGGCCCCATCTCGCACTACCTCAACCTCTATCGAGCCTTGTTGGTATATCGTGCTCATCATTTCTTTGTCTTGCTCAATATCGCCCAAGGTATGACCATTCACAGAGCGAATCACGTCCCCTTTCTGTAAGTTCATACCTGCAAGCATCGGATTGTTACCTTTAAACACATACCCGCCTTCCTCCGCAAAACCCAGGCCAACCGAGTTAAGCGCTCTCTCTGGATTCTCAGAAAGTCGATTTGTCGCCTCTTCGATAAAGTCTTCTGGCGTACGAATATCTCTCGATGTTTCGCGCTTAGGCCTTACAACCTCAGAGATCACTCCTGTCTGAGCGCTCTCATCAAAGTAGAGCGCCTCGTAGGCCCCATTCCGGTCAAGCAACACCCGGTCAGGGTAAACTTCGGCCAGCTTTACACCGCCCGGTAAAGAGTCGCCGATACCATAATATTCCGCAGACTTACCAATCTCTTCAATAATTGCGCCAGATTTTCCGCCCTCATCACCCGTAAAAACGCCTTTCAGAATGAGACGCAACTTGGTCTTGGGCGCCTCTTTTGGTTTCTCTGATTGAACTGCAACCTGACCAGCCTCTCCAAACAAATGATAACGATCGATTGCCCTTGTTACTCTGCGTTGACCATCAGAGTTATCGGAGTTTGAAGCCGAAAAGCGTGTTGGTATTGCCTGCTGTTTTTCGTCCAGAACGAACCACACCAGCCTTGCACATAAAGCGGCAAGATAGACCGCCAACGCCAGAGCACCAATAAAGGTGATTCGACTTGCCCACTTCGATGTCTGATCTGCACTCATCACAGGCTACTCACCCTGCGCCCAATTGACGCGAAAGTGGCTTTTTAATCTTGAAAACAACATCCGTTTCACTCGAATTAGCTGACCAAGGTTCTTGAGCAATATCCAGCACTCGTCTTGTCACTTCCCACAAGGCATCGCCACCTACTTGCCAAGAACCGCGCATCGTATCGAAGCTTGCGTCCTGGTCACGGATACCCAAATAGATCGTACCATCACTTTCTGTTCGAATGGCGCCACTAAACGCAGGCATAATCCGGTCGTGAATCTCCCTCCCTGCGGGGTAGCTAATCGCCCCTCCATCCCAACTGAAGCGACCAACTAAGCGTTCCACTGTCTGACTTTCAAGATCCAACGCAAGCCCTTTAGCGAAAAGCTCACCATCAAGCTTTACTCGTTTAGTACGCAAGAATGGGTTTAACTTGCTCAACTCGAGGCGCATCGACTCAACCTCTATGCGCTGAGCAGAAAATCCCACCCCCAAAACAGCATCGAGCGCGCCCGCCGTTGACTCCAATTGTACGTTCACGGGCAGAGAACCGCTCCACATATCCGATAATTTAAGCTCCCACGCGAAAACACCCTCTAGATGTCTAAATGCGACATGCGCCCTTCCATCCCAAATCGTGCCATCGAACGCTTTTGTAATAACACCCAACGACTGCACCTTTGTGACAGGAGCAATAGCATACTTCCACGCAAGACTCGCCGGTAATGTCGCAATAAGAGCCACAGCGAAAGCACTGACAAAAACTAATATGATAAGAAGAGACTTTTTAATCACTGGGTTATTATTCTGGTAGAAACTCTATTGGTGGCAACATTCAAAACGCAAGTTCGAAGACCAGTCATTACAGACTATTTGAACCACGAATACCACCAACATTAGCGCATTTTAAGCCGATACATTAAAAGTTCCTTAAATCACACGCAAAAAAAAGCCCCAGCAATCGCCGGGGCCCTATTATGAATTACGCTAAATCAGCGCAAGCATCGAGACAGTTACATCATACCGCCCATTCCGCCCATTCCGCCCATATCAGGCATCGCAGGCGCTGGGTTGTCCTCCACAACTTCTGTCACCATACATTCCGTAGTGATCATTAGACCCGCAACCGAGCCAGCAGCTTGAAGCGCTGTACGAGTTACTTTTGCTGGATCGAGAATACCCATCTCGATCATGTCGCCGTATTCACCCGTCGCGGCATTGTAGCCAAAGCTACCTTCGCCTTGCTTAATTTTGTCACTCACGACAGAACCTTCGCCACCCGCATTCGCAACGATCTGACGAAGAGGTGCCTCCATCGCGCGCTTAAGCAAGTTAATGCCGACGTTCTGATCTTCGTTTTCGCCTTCCAAATCAGCAATTGCCTGAAGGGCACGAACCATAGCAACACCGCCACCAGGAACCACGCCTTCTTCAACTGCAGCGCGAGTAGAGTGCAACGCATCTTCAACGCGTGCCTTCTTCTCTTTCATTTCTACTTCTGAACCAGCACCTACTTTGATGACTGCAACACCACCCGCTAATTTGGCTACACGTTCTTGAAGTTTCTCTCGATCGTAATCAGAAGAACTCTCTTCGATTTGCTTGCGAATTTGAGCAACACGACCTTCGATATCAGCAGCCTGTCCAGCGCCATCAATGACCGTTGTGTTCTCTTTGCTAATATTAACGCGTTTCGCCGTGCCAAGATCTTCCAGCGTTGCATTCTCAAGAGATAAACCAACTTCTTCAGAAATAACCGTTGCGCCAGTCAATATAGCGATATCCTGAAGCATTTCTTTACGACGATCTCCAAAACCAGGCGCCTTAACAGCCGCCACTTTAACAATGCCGCGCATATTGTTTACAACCAATGTTGCAAGAGCTTCGCCTTCGATATCTTCAGCGATGATCAACAATGGCTTGCTTGCTTTTGCAACATTCTCTAGCACAGGAAGCAGCTCACGAATGTTTGAGATCTTCTTATCGACCAGAAGGATGAATGGGCTTTCAAGCTCAGCACTCATATTATCCTGATTATTGATAAAGTATGGTGATAGGTAACCGCGATCAAACTGCATCCCTTC
>NZ_LWFU01000713.1:0-3853 GCF_001635135.1 Oleiphilus sp. HI0080 | reverse complement strand
TTTTCTCAATATTAGGAGCATTGATTTGTATTGCGTTATCAATAAAGATCGCACGTCAGGTTCGTTTTCTTGATGCTCACAAAGAAGCGGTTATTGAAGCAAGGTCCAAGGCAAAGATTAATCAGGACAAACTTCGCGAAAGCATACGTATTCTTTGTTCCTCTATGCTTGACGAGCAGGTTGAGATTTCTGAAGGATGCATGAGGGTCAAGATTCTTTTGGATCATTTGGATGCCCGTCTGCACCATGATGAGGTTCTTGGTGTCTTTAACGAGGTATATGAACGCCTCGAGTCAATGCCTCGCTTTGAAAAGCGCAAGGCCGTAAACCGAAAAATATTAGACAAGCTAGATGAAACACGATTCGCTGTAGAGAATGACTATCGCGAACGTGTTTTGGTAGCTTGTAATACCTTAATGGCTGAAATGCCTTTGCCGAAAAAGGCACAGTGATCGATTCGGCGGCCAAATATTCACTTCAGGTAGAAAAATGTTTAATCGAAAACAGTGCTCAATCAGCACGATATTGCTAGCTACAATTTTGGTCTTTTCCGGGTGTAGTTCTGAATCAAAAACCAGCGTCGATAGCCCACTTAGAACGGTTCGAACGATTAATGCAGGCAGTGCAGATCAATTATCCGGACGCTCTTTTCCGGGTGTCGTAGACGCAAATCAAAAAGCAACTTTGAGCTTCCGTGTCACAGGAAAGCTTGAATCGCTTGTTGGAAAGGAAGGCATGCCCGTGATTCGAGGCCAAGTACTCGCAACGCTTGACGACGATGACTTTCAAATCCAACTTGCTGATGCCCAAGCCACTTACAGCCGAGCAAAGGCCGATTTCGAGCGAGCCGCACAATTAGTCGAACGAGGCCATGTTTCAAAAGCCGATTACGATAAACTGCGCGCCAATGCGGCGAGTGCAAAAGCGAATCTCGATTCAGCTGAAAAACGGGTGGCTTATTCGACCTTGAAGGCGCCATTTTCCGGGCAAATTGCCAAGAGATTTGTCGAAAATTTTCAGGAAGTATCGGCCTCTCAGACTATATTTTTGATTCAAGATCTTTCAAGCCTTGAGGTGAAAGTGGACATTCCATCTTCACTGATGGTCAACTCGTCGAGAGAAAAAGGGTTATTGGACATAAATGCTCAATTTGATGCCATTCCGGAGCGTCAATTCCCACTTTCCGTAAAAGAAATCGCAACCGTCGCGGATGACGTTACTCAGACTTACACCGTGACCTTAACCATGGAAAACGTGGATGGGTATTCCATTCTCCCAGGGATGACGACCACCGTCACCGCAACACCTAAGAAGAATACTGACGATAAAGCGGCTTTGGGAGAGATCGTTGTGCCTAGTCAGAGTGTGATGGGTAACGGCTCAGAAGCGTTCGTTTGGGTCTTAGAGCCAGATCCAGATTCTGATGCTGGCAAAACTGATGTGGGCGTCATAAAGCGTGTAAATGTTGTAGTCGGAGAAGTGCTGCCAACGGGTTTGCAGATTTTGTCAGGCTTGGAGCGTGGAGAAAGTGTTGTTACAGCGGGGATGAGCAAACTCTCTGATGGACAACAAGTGCGTCTTCTGAAAGGACAGTAGTCGTGACTCTTACTAACGCAGCGATCACCAATAACCGAACTACGTGGATTTTATTTGCTGTCTTAATGCTCGCAGGCGTACAAGCATTCAAAGATCTTCCTCGTGCATATGATCCTGGTTTTATTATTCGAGCTGCACAAGTGGTCACTTACTTACCTGGCGCCTCTTCCGATAGAATGGAGGAGCTGGTAACTAACCAGATTGAGCAAGTTGTTCAAGAGATTCCAGAACTTGATTTCGTTACGAGTACGTCAAAGACCGGCGTATCGATTGTTGTTGCGAATATTAAAGAAAACTACACCAGTATGCGGCCGATTTGGGATGACCTGAGACGCAAGATTCAAGCGGTTACCCCGGATCTTCCCGAAGGTATTATTGGGCCAGTAGTCAATGATGAATTTGGCGACGTGTATGGCATTGTGATTGCGTTGACGGCGGAAGGGTATACCTACTCCGAGATGAAGACCATCGCAGACAATGCGCGAGATGATTTATTAAACCTAGAGGATGCTGCAAAGATCGATTTGCTCGGGATTCAGGACGAACGTGTCTTTGTTGAATATGACAACGCAAAACTGACTGAGCTGAACCTCTCTCCCGCTATTTTAAGTTCGATGATAAAAAGTCGGAATATCATTGTTCCGGGTGGCTCTATTGTCATTGGAAATGAACGAATAGAGCTCGAGCCATCCGGAAACTTCGAAACAGTGGATGACATTGGGAATACCATATTACCTATCCCTGGCAGCAAGAATGTTGTGTATTTGAGAGACATCGCCCGAGTTAAATCGGGTTACGTCGATCCGCCCTCATCCTTAGTGCGGTTCAAAGGGGAAGACGCAATTGGTATTGCTATCTCAATGCGTGAAGGCGGCAACAACATAGAGTTGGGTAACCAAGTTCAGCGAGAGCTTGCGCGATTATCCCAAGAGTATCCGATAGGCGTGGATTTCAATGTAGTGAATTTCTCGCCAAAGGAAGTTGATGACAAAGTGAAAGGATTTGTTCTAAACCTTTTGCAGGCAATTGCCGTCGTCGCAGCAGTCATGTTGCTTAGTTTGGGGCTGAGAACTGGATTGATTGTTTCGCTGTTGATTCCGGCTAGCATGCTGGCAGCGCTTTTAGTGATGATCAATTTAGAGATTGGCCTAGATCAGATCTCTTTGGCAGCGCTCATTATTGCACTAGGTATGCTCGTCGATAACGGCATTGTGATGTCGGAAAGTATTTTGGTGCAAATGAAAGAAGGTAAGTCGCCAATGGAGTCGGCGCTTTCTTCCGCGAACGAATTGAAAATGTCTTTGCTAACCTCCTCGCTTACAACAGCGGCAGCGTTTTTACCGATTTACTTGGCTGAATCCGCCGTGGGTGAATTTACGGCGTCACTATTTAAAGTGGTGACAATTACCCTATTGTGCTCTTGGCTTATTTCGATGACGGTCGTTCCGATGCTGTGTGTCCATTTCTTAAAGGTGGATGATCACGTTGGTAGCGAGTCATCGGCATGGCAGCAGCGCTATGAGCGATTTTTACGTGTCTGCTTGCGCTATCGCTCTTTGGTCTTGGTTGGTATTGCCGGCGCTTTTGTCGGAGCGGTATTGCTCATGCAGCAGGTGCCGAAGATATTCTTCCCGCCTTCGGATCGGCTTTACTTCAAAATGGAGGTTGAGTTTCCCATTGGCGCCGATATTGAAGCAACCGCGAGCATGACTGCTCTGTTCGATCGTTTTCTAGAGAAAAACCTAGAGGTCAACGAAGAGCGAGACTCAGGAGTCACGTCTTGGGTTTCTTACATTGGGCAGGGTGGCCCACGCTTTGTGCTCAATCATACTCCAGAGCCCGCTAGCCCAAATTATTCTTTGTTTATCATCAATGTGTCGGATCAGAGTGTTATTGATGAGAGTATGCGCGCGCTAGACGAGTTTGCGATTAATACGTTCCCTGACTTAAAAATCACCCTAAAGCGCATTGAAAACGGTACCCCGGTCAAAAATCCGGTTGAGTATCGATTGTATGCCGATGACGTTGAAACCTTGTTTGAGCGTGCCAACCAACTTAAGGCCAAGATGGCGTCGGTTCCTGAGTTACGCAACATCGTTGATGACTGGGGCATTCAGAGTAAAAAATTCGAGGTTGTCATTGATCAAGCTCGCGCGCGAAGAGCGGGCATTAGCAGTGAGGATATCGCTGTGTCGCTGCAAACCGGCCTCAGTGGTCTGGAGTTGACGGAGTATCGCAGAGGAGAAGATATTATTCC
>NZ_LWFU01000712.1:0-2472 GCF_001635135.1 Oleiphilus sp. HI0080 | reverse complement strand
TTCACGAAGTCTTTGTTTACTTTGTCATTCTGAATAATGTAATTGGCAATGTAGTTGGCAATCGCCAAGTCTGATTGCGGAGTAAAGATCGCAGGGATGTCCGCCAAATCAAAAGAACGGTGTTCAAAGGTCGAAAGAACGGCCACTTTTGTATTCGGATACGAAAGTCGGCGATCCGTCACGCGCGTCCATAAAATGGGGTGCATCTCGGCCATGTTCGACCCCCAAAGAACGAAGGCATCGGCATTCTCAATGTCGTCATAGCAGCCCATTGGTTCATCAATACCAAATGTGCGCATAAAGGCACCCACCGCAGATGCCATACAGTGACGCGCGTTGGGATCAATATTATTGGAACGAAAGCCCGCTTTATAAAGTTTTGCTGCGGCGTATCCTTCCATTACCGTCCACTGTCCAGAGCCAAACATCCCCACACCACTTGGACCTTTGTCTTTCAAAGCTTGCGAGAATTTTTCATGCATGACCGTAAAGGCTTCGTCCCAGCTAACCTCTTCAAACTCGCCATTCTTGTCATACTGGCCATTCGTCTTCCGCAATAGAGGCTTCGTCAGGCGGTCTTCGGCGTACATGATTTTCGAGAGAAAATAGCCTTTAACGCAATTTAGCCCTCGGTTTACAGGAGAATGAATATCGCCATGGGTAGCAACGACTTTACCTTTCTTTGTTGCGACATTGACGCTACAACCAGTTCCACAAAAACGGCAAGGCGCCTTCGACCATTTCAAACCTGCTTGCGTTTTGTCAGTCACTACGTTGTTTGCAGCATGCGCGGGTAACTGAATCCCCAACGCACTACCAGCTGTCGCAACAGCTGTCATTTTGATCAAGTCACGCCGTGTAGTAGCCACTTCCGCTCTCCTCTTCTTGTGTGATGGCTGCATCGAGTTCTTCGCTGCTTTCCATATGGTGATAAACAAGATTTACATTCAAGACACCATCTAATCGAGACAAGGCACTATGAGCCTCACTAATCACCACGCTGTCTGGCGTCTCAAATACCAAAATCGCATGGCCATCGTTATCACAATGTGCGATTTCGCAACTGGCAATACGAGCGAGATCATCCACAACAGTGCTGTGTTTTTCGGGCGTAAAGCGCAACGCAAAGCTCGCGATGTGCCGTACGGCATCGACATCATGCACTTTAATGCGATTAGACTCCGACGGTTTGAGCCTTGCGCCGCGCACTTTCGGTTCAGCATTCATATGTGACCTCGTTACTCAATTAATGATGCGCAAAACAATACGCAGCTAGGTTTTTAGGCGACAGAAAATCGCGCTCTAAACCAAAATCAATGCATCGTTAGGGCAACGCTTTGCGCAATCCATACAGCCTGTGCAAGCGTCCTGATCAATGCCAATTTCAAGTGTACCGCCCAACGCCGGACGAACTTTTATTGCATTCACAGAGCACTCATCACGACAACTGGAACAATAGATTCCATGCATGTTCAAACAGTTTGCGCTGACCTCTAAATGCTGAACAGGGGGTTCAACATAACGCTTAAACAAAGCTCGCCTCGTGATTTTTTGTTCTGTATTTTGGGCGTCGCTCATATTAACTAGCTCCGGGAGGACCTAGTAAAATCTGACTAATCCATATGATAAATCCGTAGCCACCTACGAGCACCGAACTTAAGATAGGAAAGAAAAATATCGCTATAAACCAAAAAGCATTCCGCTCTTCTTCGCGAGAAATCGGTTTATCTATTTCACTTGGCTCTTCTGTCATGACAGACCTCCCAGCCAAAATAAATCTCAAATACACGCTACAGAACTGCACCGTATACAATTCGAAAACCATTAACAGACTCAAGATAGTACAGATTTTTTGGCTTGCGCAACCAAACACCCGCCTGATGGCGGGAGTAAATGACCTTGGTCAAGTCGAACTAAAACAGCTTGAGCGCTATGACTCTATATCGAGCGAGAAAATGAACACGGGTTACTTCAGTTTACGCGCTCGAAACTTGCGGCCTTTAATGTTGCCCTCATTGAGCATGTTCAGCGCTTTTCTCGCTAAATCTGCTTTTACGGCAACAAAACTCGCGTTTGGCACAATGCGAATTTTTCCTACATCAGAACCATCTAAGCCGCCCTTTGCTGTCAGAGCTCCTAGCAAATCACCTGGGCGCACTTTATCTCGCTTACCACCAGACACTTCAATACTTACCCAGTCCGCTTGAGGATAATCGCCTTTTGCTTTAAAGCTACTAACATCAAGAAACTCTAGCTCCTGCTGACGTTCGTCGGCGAGTCGTTCAAGCTTAAAGCGCTGCTTTGGCGTATAAAAACTATAGGCCTTGCCAGAGCTTCCCGCTCGACCGGTTCGACCGATACGGTGCACGTAGACTTCATCATCTCTTGGTAAATCTGCGTTCACCACTAAGGCTACGTCGTCCACATCCAGGCCTCGGGCAGCGACATCTGTCGCAACTAGAATTCGGCAAC
>NZ_LWFU01000711.1:0-2931 GCF_001635135.1 Oleiphilus sp. HI0080 | reverse complement strand
ATGTTTGCTGGCGTTGATCGTATTGAAGTGCTTGGTACCACGATTGGTGGAACACGCAACATTGGTTTTGGTCTCGACAACATTGAGTTTCAATCGGTTCCAGAGCCAGGCACTCTCGCGTTGTTAGCGGGGGGATTATTTGGATTGGGTGCAGCACGTCGCCGCTCTATCAAAGCATAGTCAGAGCTGAGCCTTCCTATTTAGTTCGCAAATGGGCGAGTGTGATTGCACTTGCCCATTTTTCGCTTCTTCAGAAGTCAGTGATTTCTGATCCCTCAGCAAAAGCCTCATTTCGTTAGTAGAAAAAGTCTGTTGGCTAGAACAGGTCTTTGAATCGGTGATACAGCATTCCCGCTGCAAGCATTGGTGAGCGGAACCTTGGGCCTCCGGGAAAGCGCATGTGACTTACCTTTTCAAAAACTTCAATTCGATTGCTTTCGTTATTGATCGTTTCGGCAATTAATCGACCTGACATATGTGTTGCATTTACGCCATGTCCTGAATAGGCCTGCGCATAATATATGTTGTCTTGAAGCCGACCTACTTGAGGTAAACGATTGGCGCCAATTCCAATCATTCCACCCCATTGAAAGTCGATTTTTTTATGCGCAAGGTATGGAAACACTTTATCCAGGTTAGGCTTCAGCGCGTCTATGATTGATTTAGGATCTCTACCTGAGTACGTGCACAAACCGCCAAATAAAAGCCGGTTATCTGCAGACAAACGGTAATAGTCAAGATCCACTCTTTGGTCGCATACGGCCATGTCTTGCGGTAGCGCCCGTTGTGCTTCATCTTCTGTGAGCGGTTCGGTTGCGATGACATAGCTGCCAGCCGGTAGCACTTTCGCACTCAGTGTTTTATCCAAGTCTCCGACATAGGCATTTCCGCAGATGACTAGTTGGTCGCAACGGATCTCTGCTTTCTCTGTTTTGACAATGCATTGCGTGCCTTTCTGGATATCTATAACGCGAGAGTTCTCAAAGATTTTTGCACCTAGATTTTCTGCAATCCGAGCTTCGGCAACATTGAGTTTAAGTGGATGAAGGTGGCCGCTACCCATATCAATAAGGCCACCAATGTACTGGTCTGAGCCGACGACCTGATGCATTTCGTCTTTGCTAATGAGACGAGTTTTGTGCGGGTAGTTAATCGAGTCGAGCCACTCTTTGTCTTCAATAAAATCTTTGAGGTGTCGAGGTTTAGTGGCAAGGTCGCAATAGCCCCATTTAAGATCGCAATCGATTGCGTATTTCTCAACTCGCTGCTTCACAATATCGACTGCTTCAAAGCCCATGTCATCAATCGCTTTGATGCCCTCGGTGCCGATTTGATTCTTGAATTGATCTAGGCCGTGACCAATGCCGCGGATTAACTGCCCGCCATTGCGTCCTGAGGCGCCCCATCCAATGCGATACGCTTCGACCAAAATGACATTGATACCGCGCTCTCTCAATTCCAAAGCAGTGCTTGCGCCACTGAAACCGCCCCCGATAATACAAACCTGAGTAGAAAGCGCCCCCTTTGCTTGTGGGAAGCCCTCTTTGTCAGTCAGACTTGCTTCATAATAAGAGGGTGGATAGGTACGGGAGTGTGTGGAAGGGTTGAGCATGACTAATACCTTAAATACAGAATCAACTGTTTGATATATTAAGCGAGCGTGTGGGATAATGCACGACCATAAACCATAATTAAGCACGGAAGTAGCTATGGATGTAGGTCAGAGATTGCGCGAAGTGCGCAAAAAAACAGGCATATCTCAAAGAGAGCTTGCGAAAAGAGCCGGGGTTACAAACTCCACCATTTCCATGATTGAAAAGAACAGTGTTAGCCCAAGTGTAAGTTCACTTAAAAAAGTGCTGTCTGGCCTCCCTATGTCTCTGATGGAGTTTTTCGACTCGGAAGATTCTGCAAAAGTAGAGACGCCTGTTGTTTATCCTGCAGGCGAATTATTGGACTCATCAGTGAATGAGATCGAATGGAAATTAGTGGGTAAATCTTTTCCGAACAGACAGATGTCTTTCCTGGTTGAGCGTCTCCCTCCGGGCTCGGATACTGGTGGTGATATGTATGTACACGAAGGCGAAGAAGCCGGTTATGTTCTGGAGGGTCAGTTTGAGCTGACCGTCGACGGAGAGGTTTTTATCATTGGGCCGGGTGAGGGGTATTATTTTGACTCGAGAAGGGAGCATCGTTTTCGCAACCCCTTCGACGAAGACTGCCGCATTGTTTCCTGCACGACGCCGGCAGATTTCTAATTTTTCTGTCCGTCTTGAATGAAACTGTTTAGCAGGAAACTTGGCCCAGAAGAATCACTAAACCATGTGGTGATACTCCATGGTTTGTTTGCTGCATCGGACAATCTTCTGACGCTTGGGAAAGGACTGTCCGAGCAGTTCCGGGTTCACCTTTTGGATTTGCGCAATCACGGGCAATCTCCTCACTCGTCTCTGCTTGACTACGACGTCATGGCTAAAGATGTTATTGATTATTTGGACGACCAAAACATCAAACAGGCTGCGTTGATTGGCCATTCTATGGGCGGTAAAACGGCGATGCAGGTTGCATTGATGTATCCAGAGCGAGTCGAGGCGCTAATTGTTGCCGATATTGCGCCCGTGCAGTATTCACCAGGCCACGAACAGATACTCAGGGGCTTGGCGGAGCTAGCCGAGAGTCCGGTTGGTTCAAGGCAGGCTGCAGATGAAGCGTTGTCAAAATGGATCGAGGACTGGGGTGTTAGGCAGTTTCTTATTAAGAGTTTACGTCGAGCTGATGATGGAGACTCAGGATTGGTATGGCGATTTAACTTTGAAGCCATCAAAGCCAATTATACGAATATTCTAGCGGCACCGCATGGTGGTCGTTATGAAAAAAATGTGTTGTTCATTTCTGGCGCTCGCTCTGATTACATCCTTCCAGAGCATAAAG
>NZ_LWFU01000710.1:0-2993 GCF_001635135.1 Oleiphilus sp. HI0080 | reverse complement strand
TCATCCGCAAACGCTTCATTATACTGAGTATCTGAATACATCAACTGAAATCTCAGCTTATCGTCGATACTTAAATCCCACAGGCCATCTACACCGCCAACATAATTATGGTAGTTGTCTTGGCCCTGCCTCAAAGTGCCTAAAACACCAAGTGATTTCTTCCCAAAAGACTGCTCATAACGAAACGCCGAGGCATTACTCTCTATGGCTACATTCATGGTATCTGAGCCAAGATTATCGGGCATGACAAATTCAGTCTCTGCGTCTTCCACATAAAACAATCCTGTCGTGCTGTTTCGTGTGTTCTGTATATAGTTAGCGCCCCACTCCGGAAACCGAATATTACGTGTATACACCATTGGCAACAGAGTATTGTAGACAGGTGAGCCAGACTGAAAGAAGCTTCGTTTTTCAGGTTTGAAGGGATTAAAGGGATTGTTAATACTATCTCTGGCAATATCTGACTCGACCTCTGTAAAGTTCGGGTTAACCGTCAAACCCAAGGTTTTATTGGTGCCAAAACGCACCTTTGCATCCACGCCAAACTCATTAATGTCGTAATTGCTAGACTGTTCAAACTCGGGATCACCTGGGTCACGCTCGTCATCCTTATGGAGGATATAGTGCGGCGTCACCTCTACATTCTGAACTCCGTACAAATCTCGCTTAGAGGCTATCTGCGCACTCGCGCCCATATCCTCCTCTTGCTGCTGAACCCGCTTTTCGTACTCAACCTTCTCTGCGGCACTCATTGCCTCAGAGTCCGCTAAGGGAGCACGTGCATCAGCCAGCTCCTGCTCCTTCGCTCTCTTGACCAACATCATAGAGCCAAGCGTTTTATCTGTACTACGCGGATAGGACCGCTTGAACATCAACAGCAGCATTTGATCAGTGTCATCCTCATGCTTTGGAAGACGAATCGATTGATGCGGTATGGCAATTTCGACAATGTAACCGGAGTCCGTTACTTGTGCTTCGGCAATCCAGTTAGAATCCCAGTCATAGTAATAACGATCAGCGACAGTGTTCTGAAGAACGTCCGTTAACACACCGCTCGGGTTTACACGAAACTCATACTTTTTACTGCCAGTACCTGTCGGATCAACAACCAAAGAAACATAATCGTCTTCCTTTACGGCATCGCGATTACGAAATGCCGTTCTTATCTGGCTTGGATCTGGGTCTCGCGCATCGAACGCGAAAAAGGTATGCGTGTCAGTCAACAACGCATAAACGTAAGTCTCAACACTAGCCTTTCCATAGCGCTTTGGGTACAGCTCATAGTCGATGCTAAAAATCTGTGCTTCAGCCCAGATGGGATCATCAAGTACCCCATCAATTATGGGTGCGCCTTTCACTTTCGAGAAAGTAATGACCGGAATCTCGGGCGATGCATCTACAGGACCAATGTTATCCGCAGATGGAATATCCGACTCAGGCGCCTCTTCAACGTATAGTCCATAAGCGTCATTGACAGATAATGCCACGAACAGAAATAAGGTAGTTAAAGCGCGAACAGAGGAAACACCTATCTTTATCATTGTTGTCACTAACAAGTTTTTATAATTAAAGCCGTAACAGTCTTACTGACAAAAGCGGCTACTTCAATGTATTGTTACATTATCAAATACATTGTAGTTTAGTCAGCGCAAATTAAACTATCCATCCAAAGCGCATCCAAGGCGCACCCAAGAATTAAAATAGCTGATCTAATCGAAGGATGAAAAAATGCAAATCATTCACAAAGCAGTCGCGCCGCTATTGTTGACAACACTCATGGCAGCAAGCGCTGCTTTTGCTGAACCAGTTGGTAACCTGAAAAGCTTCTTCGCAAGCGATGGTTTAAAAGTAACGCCCGAGAGCTACCCGACAGCAGAGACCTCTCACCAACTTTTGAAAAACCAAGACTTAGCTGGTGTAAACACGTTTTTGCATAAGCGACAGCTTACGCCTACAGATCAGCAACCGGTCGTAAGAATGAATCGAGATACATATTACTCATTTGCCGTCATCGATGTATCAAAGGGTGCCTCTGTTACCATTCCGGAAGTGCCTGAGGGCAAATATGTTTCCGTTCAGCCTGTCACAGAAGACCATCGTATTCAGCCAATGATGTATGGCGCTGGTACATTCGACCTCAAAACACATATCGGAAGCCATATGTATATCGTGGTTCGACTCGATGCGACCTTGTCGGAAGAAGAAGCCGCCAAAATTCAGGACAAAATGTCGATTGCCGCCAACAGTGACATGCCATTTATGGCAGAACCGGTGAACGAGGCATCCTTCAAAGAAGTCGAGACTACATTAAAGGCCAAAATGCCTGGGATCACCAAGCGCGACGGCAAAGATGCGCTAGTCGGTATGTTCACCGCGCCGACAGATGAATCGAACAAAAAATTCACGCAAGAGAAATATGAAGTGGGTGCCGCAATTGGTTGGGGCGGCGCACAGGAAATCGACAATATCTACGAAGTGTCTGGCAACTACCCTTCAGACACCTGCCATCAAGCCACCTTTGAAGATCCAAAAAACAAAGCATTCTGGTCCGTCACTGTTTATGACAAAGCAGGATTTATGTTTAATGATCTTGCAAACCTAAGCTCAAACACCGCGAAGCCAAACAAAGACGGTACATACACCCTAAGCTTTGGCTGCGGAAATGATGCGGAGAATAACATCGAGACTCAAAATGACTCGGGTGTTTTCACGTTGGGTGTTCGCCATTATCAACCGAGCGAAACAGTCAGCCGCGACGGATTTAGGGTTTTACCAACAGTCAAAGCCGTTAAATAACAACACAACGAGGAATTATTGATGAAACAAGCCAAACTTCTATTTTTATTCGCCTTTACAATCGCAATGGCGAACGTGCAATTTGCAATTGCAGAGGAAGCAAACACCATCAAGGTAACGGAAGAAAACTTCACGCATGCAGAAACCGCGCGTAATTTTCGCAATTGGGCAAGTAAAGGGGCAACAAAACAGTTTGT
>NZ_LWFU01000709.1:0-773 GCF_001635135.1 Oleiphilus sp. HI0080 | reverse complement strand
CTCCATACCAAAACGAGCATGCTTTAATGTGCGCAACGCGATATGGTCATTGATCAAACCTGGAGAAGCTTGACGTAGACAAGCACGAATCTCCAAAACCCTCGGATTTAAATCGGAATACACTTGCCACAGGTTTTCGAACAAAGCGTTTATCGTCATCGTCAGCTCCCGTTTCTCGTTCGATATGCACTATCAGTCTATCGTAGATTGGGGTGATTGCAGCATAGATTCGCCAAGCAAGCACCCGACAAAGCGAATGTGCGCTGAGCAACGGAAAATACACTGTACTTTGCAGCCCGTCTGTAAGCATAATTCGCGCTCACAAAATGCCAGCCATTAAGAGCTGGCATCGCTCTCTCGCTATTCAATCTCAGAAACTACGATGTCAGGCTCACTATGCTAGGACAACATGCATTAATTATTGGCTTAGTCATTGCGGTTACAATACACGCATACGATGAATTGGTACTCGCCATTGCCATGCCGACGATTACCGAAGAGTTGAATGGCTTTGAATGGTATGGCCTCGCATTTGCGAGCTATCTACTTACGACACTCATCGGCGTTGTTTGGGCAGGACAAGATACAGACCGTCGGGGCCCTTTGCGTATATTCCTTATCGGCTATGTCGCATTTGGCTTTGGTTTAGTGCTTGCTGGCTTTGCTCAATCCATGGAAGCATTGATGATCGGAAGAGCTTTACAAGGTCTTGGCGGCGGCATCTCTTGGACTGTCGCTTTCGCCACAATTAACCTAGCCTACGAGCCGCTGCA
>NZ_LWFU01000708.1:0-4788 GCF_001635135.1 Oleiphilus sp. HI0080 | reverse complement strand
CAACGGCGCGGGAAAAAGTACTTCTAGCCATTCGCCGTTTGTGTTTTTAGTGCCTACGCCGAGGCCAATTGCTACTGTCATAATCAAATCACTTTATTAGTCGTATTAATTTGGGGAGTGTTACTTAGAAAAAATGGCTTCATAATTATCTGGTTTGAAGCCTAAATAGACCTCGCCACCTTTTTCGAGAAGCGGACGCTTGATCAATGATTGGTTTTGGAGCATCAGCTTTACGGCTGCGTCATTGTCTACGCCTGTTTTTTGTACATCGCTGAGATTTCTCCAAGTGGTTCCGCGTCGGTTAATCAACTCAGACCACTCGACCTTGGTCAGCCACTCTCTTAGTTTTGGCTCATCGATGGCTTGTTTTTTATAGTCGTGAAAAGTGAACGCAACGCCGCTTGTCTCTAGCCATGTCATTGCTTTCTTCATTGTGTCACAGGCTTTAATGCCATAGATTGTTATTTCGTTGGTACTCATAGTGTTTCTTAATCACAATTCTAAATTGGAGGGTTAAAGCGCTTCGATAAACCTG
The DNA here is from genome assembly GCF_001635135.1 of Oleiphilus sp. HI0080. Taxonomy (NCBI): domain Bacteria; kingdom Pseudomonadati; phylum Pseudomonadota; class Gammaproteobacteria; order Oceanospirillales; family Oleiphilaceae; genus Oleiphilus; species Oleiphilus sp. HI0080. The sequence goes on along the minus strand of NZ_LWFU01000708.1, from coordinate 4,253 downwards.
CGTATCCGTTTCGCCGCCTCAATACATTCATCAACTGGAGCAACCAAGGCCATGCGTACACGGTTTTCGCCGGGATTGTGGCCGTTAACCGTTCTCGATAAATATGATCCGGGTACTACCGTTACGTGCTGTTGTTGGTACAGTTTTTGAGCAAAAATGACGTCGTCAATGGGGGTTTCAGGCCAAAGATAAAAGCTCGCATCGGTTTGCTCAACTTTCATAATCGGCGAGAGGATGTTTAGCACCGCTTCAAATTTTGCACGATACTCGGTTCGGTTATCGATAACGTGCTGCTCGTCGTTCCAGGCTGCAATGCTTGCAATTTGATGATGAACGGGCATTGCACAACCATGATAGGTCCGGTATTTCAAATACTTCGCGAGGACCGTTTTGTCGCCGGCAACGAACCCAGATCGTAGGCCAGGGAGGTTGGAGCGCTTGGAGAGCGAGTGAAATACGATACAACGCTTAAAGTCGTTTCGATCCAGCTTTGCGCACGCTTCTAACAGGCCGATAGGCGCCTTGTCTTCGTTAATGTAAATCTCTGAGTAACATTCATCAGAGGCTAGGAGAAAGTCGTATTTATCGGCAAGATTGATGAGTTGCTCTAGCGTCGTCATATCAACAACTGCGCCAGTAGGATTGCCTGGACTGCACAAAAACAGGATTTGGCAGCGCTGCCATACACTCTCTGGAACAGATTCAAAATCAGGCTGGAAGCCAAACGCTTCGTCACACGGCAGTAGCTCCAAATCCGCTCCTGATAAATAGGTCGCACCCTCGTATATTTGATAAAAAGGATTTGGGCTGACTACTAAGGCATTGTCTTGATCATTGATCACGGACTGGGTAAAGGAAAAGATGGCTTCGCGAGTCCCGGCAACTGGAAGAATGTGCTGTTCCGAGTCTAGCGTGCCTTTTTTGAGCGAAAAACGCTTCGTTGCCCATTCTGAAATCGCGATGCGAAGATCCGGAATGCCCTTTGTTGATGGGTAAACCTCTACTTGGCGAATGTTATCGGTTAGCGCATCGAGAACAAACTGGGGTGCGGGATGCTTGGGCTCTCCAATAGAAAGCTTTATTGGGGATAGCTCCGGGTTTGGCGTGACTTCGCCAAGAAGCTTGCCGAGCTTTTCGAAAGGGTATGGCTGAAGTTTATCGAGAAGTGGGTTCATACTAATCCTATGCTACATCAGGCTTATGCGCCTTCCCCGGATAGTTCATCTAGTTGCTCGCAAATATCGGTCTGCAATTTTGCACATTGCTCGACATCGCTCAAGGGAAATCCGTTGTCTTGGGTAATGAAAAATACGTCTTCTACGCGTTCGCCCAATGTGGCGATTCTCGCGTTAACAAGGCTCAGATCGTGCGTGTAAAGAATCTGACCTATCCGCGCAAGTAATCCTGGCCGATCAGGAGTAACGACCTCGACGACCGTCCGATGGTTAAGCGCATCATTGCTCAGTGTCACTTCCGTAGGGAAAGAGAAGGTTTTGAGTACGCGAGGCGTGCGCCCGGTAATAATTTCCGGATAATCTTCTGGGTCATCAAGGGCTTCGCTCAATTTTTGCTTAATTTGAACAATGCGATCACTATCTTCTGAGAGTGCTACGTCATTCGCATTCGTAATAACAAAGTTGTTAATCGAAAACCCGCCGCGCGCTGAAGATATTCGAGCACTAAGCACATTAACGTTCAGTTGCTCGAGCATTGCAGTGATTGCTGCGAAGAGGTCATCGTCTGAGCGAAGATAAATCATTAGTTGGGAGAAGCCGCGGCCTGTACCATCATTTTGATCGCGGATTGCAATGACGGGAAGTGTCTTATCTTCTTGCTCAAGGATGGCTTTGCATTGCCATACGATGTCGTCAACAGCGCCTTGTAGATAGTACTCGTCGTCTAGCGAATCGACTAAGTCATTAACTTGAGAAGCCGGATAGTTGCTTTGGAATAAAGTTGAACGTACCTCTTGGCGGGTTGTGCTCACCCAGACGGTACGGCTGACTGGAGTTTCAATCCCTTTTCTTAATGCGCGTCTTGCTTCGACAAATAGCTGCTGTAGCAGACTTGCTCTCCAGGTGTTCCAAAGCTTGGGATTGGTTGCAGCAATATCACACACGGTAAGCACGTATAGATATTCCAAGTGCATGATACTTGGTATGCGTGCTGCAAACTCATAAATGATTGCTGGGTCGGCCACATCTTTCTTTTGCGCCGTCATAGACATAAGCAGGTGCTCTTCAACTAACCAAGCTGCTAATCGAGTGTCACGCTCACTATAGTGATGGCGCTTACAAAACTCGGTCACGTCGACTGCACCGAGTTCAGAGTGATCACCACCACGCCCCTTGGCAATGTCGTGATAAATACCTGCGACAAAGACTATTTCGAGTTTGGGTAGCTCACGCACAAGTGAGGCAGCAACGGGAAATGTGTCTTGATGCGCCTCATCATGCAAGCGAACAATGTTGCGGATGAGTTTTATTGTGTGTGCATCTACTGTAAATGCGTGAAACAGGTCATGCTGCATTTGCCCCACGATATTTGCGAACTCGGGTAGGTAGCGCGACAGCACGTTGTATTTAAGCATGTTGCTTAGAGTGCGATGCAGACGGTGCGGGGTCCGCAGGATCTCACGGAACATCGTCGTGTTTGCAAGATCATTTCGAAAGTGATCGTCAATTAGGTACTGATGTTCTCGGATGGATCGGATAGTGGTCGAGCGAATCCCTTTGATCTGCGGATTTTGGGCCATGATCAAAAAGATCTCGATCAATGCATATGGGGAGCGCTCAAAAACATGCTCGTCAATTGTTTCAATATAACCATTGACGGTCTGGAAGCGATTGTTTAGCGGAGTTATTTCTTCAGTTCGGTTCGGGTTGAGGTAGTATCCGTCAAAGTACTGAAGAATAAGGTCGGCGAGTTCGGCCAGAGCAAGTACCGTTCTATAGTACCTCTGCATCATTATCTCAACGCCCAGAGCCGTATCGTTATCTTTGTATCCCAGAATCTCCGCTACCTTGCGCTGGTAGTCGAAAAACATTCGGTTCTCGCTGCGAGAAGCGACCATTTGCAGTCCGTAGCGAAGAGACCATAGAAAGGTCTCGCCGGATAAAAGTAAATTGAACTCTTCGTCGGTCAAAAAGTGGTAGCGGTCTCGATCAGACTTCGCATCTGGACCGAAATGACGTTTTGTAATCCAGCCAACGGTTTGAATATCTCGCAAGGTCCCCGGTGACGCTTTGATGTTCGGCTCTAAATTGTACTCTGTTCCACTAAAACGTTTGTGTCGCTCAACCTGTTCATCAAACTTAGCCAAAAAATACTCGCGAGAGGTATAAACCTCATCTGAGTATACGCGTTTGGAAAGCTCGGCACAGAGATCGGCATGGCCAGAAATGGTCCGAGTTTCGAGTAGATTGGTAGCGATCGTCACATCAAGTTTTGCTTGTTCCACGCACTCGTCAATAGTTCGAACGCTATGCCCAATATCTAGAGACAGATCCCATAGCATCGTGATAAAGCTACTGAGTGATTCGCCAGCGTCCGCTGTGATCTCGCTTCGGGCAAGTATCAGAAGGTCAATGTCGGAATGTGGTTGCAGCTCCCCGCGACCATAGCCGCCTACCGCGATGAGAGCGTACTCAGAGCCGTCAAAGTTATAGCGCGACCAAAGGGCGCTTAGTACTTGGTCCATAAACCAGGCTTTGGTCGCGATGATTTGGCGAATGTCTTCGCCTTTGCAGTACATTGCATCAAAGCAATCGTTCGCTAGTTTTAAATAGCGCTTCGCATCCTTTGCTGGGTAGCCGGGTTCAGTAAGATCTTTATAAAGCTCGTCGAGTGAAATTCCTGAGGTTTCGATAAACGTCGCTTTCAGGTCTGGAGCTGCTGTCATTTTGTTCATGCAATTCCGAAATGCACTTTCTCTTCTTCCCTCATTGTAAGAACTTCGTAGCCATCCTTGGTTACAAGTATCGTGTGCTCCCATTGAGCGGAAAGCTTGTGATCTTTCGTGACCACTGTCCATTCGTCAGGGAGGAGCTTGCAGTGACGTTTACCCTGATTAATCATCGGCTCGATAGTAAATGTCATACCTTCTTTTAGCGCCATTCCTGTGCCTTTTTTTCCGTAGTGCATCACCTGAGGGTCTTCGTGAAAAACTGCGCCGATACCGTGACCACAATACTCTCGAACAACCGAGTAATAATTACTCTCTGCATGCTTTTGTATCACCGCGCCAATGTCAC
>NZ_LWFU01000707.1:0-858 GCF_001635135.1 Oleiphilus sp. HI0080 | reverse complement strand
CCTCGAAGAGGCTAAAAACAGCATGTTCGAAGAACAGCTGAGTGACTCTTTAAAATCGATCGACACGAGTAAAGCCCACGCCTTTGCTGCCGAATCCAATGACGATGAAGAGCTTCCGGAAGAAGACACCGACGATGAAAGCTGGGCAAATCAAATTCTGGAAGACCAAAACGAACCTCTAAGCGTCAAAGCCGAACCTGAAGATCGCTCAATGAGTGAACCTTTTTTCACCTCTAGTTCAGACGCGCTATCCTCCGACAGCACAACAAAGCCAGAGGCCATTGATTTTTATTACGAAGAAACCGAAACAGTTAGAGGTCGCGGCCTTTTTTCCAAAATGTTGATAGGGCTAGGTTGCGTTGCCCTGCTATTGGTTCTTCTGGCGCAAGCCGCTTGGTTTCACTACGAAAAGCTTGTGCAATACCCCCTAGCGAAACAAAGTTTTGAGATGTTCTGCGAAAAAGCTGGCTGCTCACTGCCCGAACTAGTCGATTTAAATGCGATTCGAAGCAGCAACCTAGTCGTTCGCAGTCATCCAATTACACCAAACTCGCTAATCATCGACGTTGTGCTTACCAACGAGGCCAGTTTTGATCAAGATTTCCCAAGACTCGCACTGTATTTTTCGGACATTAACGGGAAAACAGTTGCACAACAAATTGTTCCGCCAAAGCAGTATTTAAACGACACAAGCCTCGATAGCAAGCTCATGCCGCGCGATAAGCCAATACACGTTTCTCTCGAGATCGAAGATCCCGGCAAGAGAGCCGTTAATTACAAAATCCGTTTTTTTCCTAGTAAAGGTCAGCAAAATAGTAGCTAGCATGGAACGCTGCCCCGCTCAATTGTCAACCACCT
>NZ_LWFU01000706.1:0-1192 GCF_001635135.1 Oleiphilus sp. HI0080 | reverse complement strand
CGCAGCGTGGACCGCTTTGGTGGGCGGCGCATCATCGCAATCATCACAAGTTTTCTGATCAAGAAAATGATTTGCATTCGCCTATCAATCATAGTTTTTGGTGGAGCCATGTCGGCTGGTTCTTGAGCAATAAGGGCTATCACACCGACTATAAAGTCATTCCGGATCTCGCGAAGTATAAAGAGCTGGTATTTCTAAACCGCTACGACAGCTTGGTTCCAGTGCTGGCGGCTCTTGCAATGTATGGTTTGGGCGAGGTCTTGGCGACTTGGAAGCCCGAATGGGGCACCAACGGGTTGCAGATGGTTGTATGGGGTTTTTGTGTTTCAACGGTGCTGCTTTTCCATTCTACATTTACGATCAACTCTCTCGGCCATGTCTGGGGGTCACGACGATTCAAGACGAAAGACCACAGTCGAAATAATGCGTTTTTGGCTCTGTTGACGCTTGGAGAGGGGTGGCATAACGACCATCATCGCTTTGCGGTTTCCGCTCGACAAGGATTTTATTGGTGGGAAATCGATATCTCTTACTATGTTCTCAAAGGCTTGAGTTTTGTTGGCATTGTGCGTGACCTGAATCCTGTTCCTCAGCGTATTCTTGAGGAAGGGAGGAAACAAAATGTCTGAACAAACGCAGGTTGCTAAAACGATTGAAAAGTTCAAATCGCTTTACGACACGTTAAATCGCAATACCTTGACGGCCAGCATGCTCTCGGAGGTGTACGCCGACGATGTAGTTTTTGAGGACAGTTTGCATCGCATTGATGGTCTGCCTGCGATGTTTGAGTATTTCGAAAAGATGTATGAAAACGTTGAGAGTATTGCTTTCGAGTGGCAAGACTTAGCGCTCAATGAGAACGGCGGGTTTATCCGTTGGATTATGTATTTTCGCCATCCGCGTTTAAATAAGGGCCGCACGATCGAAGTGGCTGGTGTCAGTTACTTGGGTACGCGGAAGGGAAAAGTGATCGAGCATCGCGACTTTTTTGATGCCGGGGAAATGCTCTACGAGCGAGTTCCGGCGCTTGGTGCGGTCATTCGTACTTTGAAAAAAAGGGTGGCGTGAGTACGGTGAAGAAGCAAACAAACAGTAACAAGCAATCCAATGTGTGGATCGTTGGTGCCAGCACAGGAATCGGCCGTGCACTAGCCCTGCATTATGCGAAAAATAGTCTATCGGACGGCGTCGT
>NZ_LWFU01000705.1:0-784 GCF_001635135.1 Oleiphilus sp. HI0080 | reverse complement strand
TCGCTTCTCTCTTTTTATGCCCTTCTCTTAGATGATTCAAACGAACGCCAGAGAAGCCCTTACCCTCTAGTGAATAAGCTTTGGCAAATCCTTTCACGTATCGCCCTTCGCTTGGCTGGAGGCGAAACAGCTTAAAATCAGCAAGGCTGCTAAGATCATGAATCCGCTTTCCAAAACGCGCAGCCATACAATCAATACCAAGCGCCCAACCTTCACTTCCAAACTCCAGAAGCTCAGCATCGACGGTATAATTTAATCGCTCAAGCGCAAAGAGCTCTTTAGACTCCCCCTCATCAGCGATCACCAATACCGACGCAACCGGGTTACAGACGAGATTGACCGCATGACGCGCGATATCACTCAGCAGAACATAGAAGCAATCATCACCGGCACCAAATGGGGCATAAGAGGCAAATGGAAAGCCTTCTTTTGTCACAGTAGATAATTGCAAGGTCTTACGATTCTCAAGAAAGGACTGAATATCATGTTGAATACGTACTATTTTTTCATCGCGCATTGCTTTGCTCCATTTGCTCTGTTTCAAACACCATTGCTTGCTCTTGCATCTCTTTGAAGTCTTCGACCTGCTTTGGGATTAGCACCCCGTTCTCGTCTCGTCCCAGAAAGATTTTGAAAATACACTCGTGGCCTTTATCCCTAAACACGAAGGCATAACTCTGTTTACCGCGATGCGGTTTATCCTGAAAAGTAATGCTTTGAACAAGCTTCAAATTCAAATGCCCCTGAAAACCCCCAGAACCTGAATGACCAAAATTGTAAAAAC
>NZ_LWFU01000704.1:0-1003 GCF_001635135.1 Oleiphilus sp. HI0080 | reverse complement strand
GCCCGGCGCGGCCGTTCGCTGAATCGACGCAACGACCTTGCCATCAATCACAAAACAGCGAAGATCCTTTCCCTCGGCTTCTTTTACAAACTCTTGAACCAAAAGGTTCGCACGCAAGGACTTAAATGCATTGATAACAGACTCTGCCGCTTTGCGCGTTTCAGCTAAAACAACGCCTCTACCCTGCGTGCCTTCCAAAAGCTTCACTATGAGTGGCGCGCCGCCTACCATTTCAATTAAATCGCCCGTATCCATGGGCGAGTTTGCAAAACCGGTTGTCGGTATATTGATACCGCTTTTCAACATCAATTGTAATGAGAAGAGTTTGTCTCTCGACTTGGTGACCGAGTCAGAAGTGTTTGTTGTATGCACCCCCATGCTCTCGAACTGCCTCGCCAAAGCGCAACCATAGAATGTGACTGATGGTTTGATGCGAGTGATCACCGCATCAAGATTCGTCAGTATCCGTCCACCTCGATAATGCGCCTCTGGATTATTCGCATCAAGCTTCATGTAGCACTGTTTTATATCAAGAAAGGTGAGCTTGTGTCCTCGCTGCTCTGCCGCTTCAACTAGGCGCTGATTGCTATAAAGATCGGGGTTGCTCGCCAACAACGCGATATTCAAACCACCAATTTCCGGCGTACTTTGATTATAAAGTTTCTCAACCTGTTTTTTAGTATGACCGCCCAATAAAAAGCTTTCGTTTGGGTCAATAAGTACACGACCTTTCATTGCTTCTCGGCCGAGCAACATGCGATACCCCATCGAATCTCGGTTGGCCAGCGTGAGCTCTACATCCCAAGTCTCATCACCGAGCGTCATTGGGGTTGAAATGACATAACGGGTTTCGGCAACTCCGGATGAACTTTTAACCGCGCGTCGGTCAACAATCGGTCGTTCGCAACGAATCACAGTCCGCCGACTATTCTGGATAGGATGGATCTCGAAGCTCACCCATTTCTCATTATCGCGTCGAAATGTATGAATATTAAAGGCGTGA
>NZ_LWFU01000703.1:0-12492 GCF_001635135.1 Oleiphilus sp. HI0080 | reverse complement strand
GTTCCGCAAACCATAGATGAACTTTTCTGTGGTTCTGAGCAAGCCTTGTTTTTCTGATGATTCGATCGAAAAAGTGTCTCCTGTAACCGGAGCACCGCTGATCTCAAACTGAACACCTTGAGCCTGAATAGGGCCATTTGGTTGGTAAGCCACATTTGACTGCAATACAAAGCCTGAAGACTTTTCCTTAATGTTAAAGGTTGTGGGGCTAGTAAACTCCACCACTAAATCTTCAGGGTAAAACGCATCATAGAGCTCCTGATCAATCACCTGACCAACAGAGATTGTTGCAGGAGGGTTAGCTTGGTTAGCCTCGCCCGCCTGAGTATAAAATGTATTGGTATAGGCCGGCATATCTTCAAACAGTTCCTGCCCATTTAAGGTTGTTTGGATACGCACAGAGCTTTCGATCTGAACAAACCGAACACCTTCATCACCCTGATAACGATAAGATCCAGACTCATTTTTCTCAAACGGCTGCGTACCACCCTGAAATCCGCTAAACACGTACTCGCCACTCGCGTCACGCGCATTCAATAAGCCCGCTAACTGATCAAGGCGCTGTTCGATTTCAGAGGCAATCGAACCAAGATCATCTTTGGAAAGTCCACCGTTACCCGAAGAAACCGCCAAGGTTCGAATACGTTCTATGACATCACTGATACCACCAAGTCGGTCATCTTGTAGTGACAAACGCCCCTCTGCCAACTCAACGTTGCGCTGAAACTGAGTATTGATAGCTATTTCCTGATTTAGCTCAAGAATTCGAGTCGATGCGACGGGGTCGTCCGCAGGCGTGAGAACCCGCTTGCCCGTTGCCAGTTGTTCTTGGGTTTTTTGCTGTTGCGCAGTCACATCCTGTATTGATGAAATACCACGCTCAAAAATTTGTATGGTAGAGATTCTCATGTCTTACTCCATCACTCCATGCGACACTAACGGAAAGCACCCAGCAAGGTATCGAACAGATCCCTCGCGACCGACACAACCTGAGCGGAGGCATTATACGCCGCCTGAAATTGCACAAGCTTTCCGGCCTCTTCATCGAGATTTACCGCAGAGATTGAATCACGCATATTATTTGTTTGAATCAGCAATGCCTGCGCTGACTCACTTTCAAGACGAGCTCTGTTGGTCACCGTTCCGATCTTTTCAACAACCTGCGAATACGATTCGCCATAGGAAACTGAACCCTGGACTAAGTTTTCAAATTCCAGTGAAGACATTGCCAAGGCATTTCGGTTATCCGACACGCCGTCCGTGTTGTACTCGATATTAAACTCATCACCCTTGCGCGCCTGCCCCTGAATATCAAAGGTAAAGCCTCGATAGGTTGATTGGGATGTCGGTGCCAATTCAAACAACGTAGAAACATTGCTCGTAAACGAAACCCCATCAACCATTCTGACATCAATGGCACCACCAACGGCAATACCTTGCCCTGCATTCACCGTTTGCGTTGCTAAAACCGGAGCGCCCGGGGTATAGGGATCGACTCTACTTACATCGACACTGTCGCCCACACCTGTCACTTCAACAACGATATCTTCACCCGTAAGCGCCCTTAGATCGACAGACGTCCCGTCACTCACCGCAACGATCGACAAGCCTTGAAGCGCCGCGTTGTCATTGATGGCTTTCGCAACCTCTACAGGCTCATACAGTGCAGGCGGATTCACCGTAATCGTCTCACCATTAATAACAAGTCCTAACGGAGTCGGGTCTCCATCATCCGTAAAATTCGATAGCCTCGCCATCGTATAGGCTGTCGCCTCAACGCCCTCGATGGAGGTAATGTCACTCGCTGCATCTTTGGCAGATGCGTTAGCTGCGATATTCAGGCTTTGCGATGTGACAATACCTGTTTCCGCATCTCGTATCTGGAAAGAGAGCGTCTGTGCACCATAGCCATTTGTATAAGGACCCGCTCCCGGAGCAGGCAGAGTTAAAGTATCCGCACCACTTGCCGTAACGAGTGTCGCCCCCGGGTCAGAAGTAAACAGCGTATTGCTTAAACCTTGAGAGAAAAACTGATTATTAATCGGAGGAGACAATGGCTGAGGGTCAGCCGGATTGCTGTTATCCAGCACCTCATAATAATCATCGGTAATGAAGCGAACCAACAGCGGCGGTGTCAGCTCACCGTCGACCTCAAAAGCGGGTAAGGGCTGATTAGTAATTGGGCTATTTACATCCAGCATTTCGCCAAGGCTAATCTGCGCTGAACCAATATTACCCAAACTACTGCGCGCACGAACCGGTGCCGCTAGAGCGATCTCTTCAACACGATCAACCTCTTGTTTGATGTCGATCGCCCCGGATTGCGTTGGTAAAATCGAGAACTTATCACCGACTTTGTATGTACCGCCGTCAAAGGTTAATTGAAAGCCATCAATGGTCACCCGGCTCGGAAAAACATTCGACAGCGTCGATTTGTATACCGTTTCATCAGTTCCTTTGTTGACGATGATGTAGTCAGAATCGGCCGGCCCTTCAAAACGCAGCTCATAGTTATCCGTCGTTAATTGCGCTACATCCGTAATGGTCACCGACAAAGACTGATCATAGGGTGGCTGGTTGAGCGAATTCGATATCACTCTGGAACGCGCAACCTCTGGATCGTTGATATCCGAAAAATAGAGCCCCCCAAGATTGTTCTCTAAATCCATGCCGACTTCATGCTGCTTATTCATGGTGTCGGCAAGAGTAATCGCAATACGCCCTATCGCGTTGATCGTCGATGACAGATCACCATCACGAAAAGACAGCGCACCGCCGATGGACCCTCCCGTCAAACTATCGGTTATGTTTTGCTCGATGCCTGAGCTCACCAACGCGACATCAATAAGACGCCCGTCCTCCGGATTACGGACAGCCCTTAATTCTGAAGCTTCCGTCCCAAGAACCAGTGGCTGGCCTTTGCCAAGATAGACATTCACAGTCCCGTTCGATGTATTCTCAACAACCTGGAGAGAGACGTATTCTGAGAGTTCACGCAGTAATTCGTCGCGCTCATCCAAAAGCTGATTTGGCTGCTGTCCTGCCCCACCCGTGCTGCTTGCCAGAGCAATCGCAGAATTCGCTTCGGCGAGCCCTTTTGCAAGTGCATTAACTGAGGAGGTATCCGCTTCAATTTGCTGGTTGATGCCAGAGATCACACTTTCTAGCCGCTCAGAAAGCGATTGAAAACGTGCCACCAAACCCTCGGTTTGTGTCAAAAGTAACTGTCTTTGAGGAATCGATGTTGGATCCTCAGCAGCACCTGAAAGCGCCTCAAAGAAGCGGCTCATCGATGGCGTTAAGCCGGTAGAGGTGCTAGCCAACAAATTATCTATCACCGACGCTTGCTCAAGAACCGCTTCACGCTCTTGATAAATCGACGTATCGGTTCTTAGCTGCTCGGTAATATACGATGAGGTAATGCGACGAATGGCATCAACCGTAGAGCCCTGCCCAACATAGCCTCCGCCCGTTTGCAGAGCTGGCTTATCGACAATAATGGCTTCTTGTCGACTATAGCCGGGCGTATTGATATTCGCGACATTATTGCCGGTAACCGAGAGCGCAACCTGATGCGTTTTAAGACCGCTTACACCAATATTAATCAAATCAGCCATGATTACTGTTCCTCCGTGAATGAGGAGGTAGACAAGTCAATATCAGACAAACGGCTGTGCATGATGCGACCCAGTTTATCGGCATATTGAGGGTCTGTCGCATAACCAGAGTCTTGCAGGGCTCGCGCAAATTCAATCGGTTTCTCTCGCACTGTCAAAGCCTCTTCATAACGAGGGTTGCCCTGCAAAAACTGCGCATAGTCTTGGAAACTTTCTTCAAACGAGCCATAAGCACGAAACGCATCACGTTGTTTCACCGCAACCCCTTGATGGAATTCTGTGGTCACAATGTCTGCCTGCTCTCCCTGCCAATTCCCACTCGCCTTAATGCCAAACAAATTAAAGCTCGGCGAACCATCGCCCTTCAAAATAGGCTTCTGGCCCCAACCTGTTTCTAGGGCCGATTGCGCAAGCATGAGGCGCGCGGATATGCCAGTTTGTGCTTCGACTTTAGAGGCAATAGGCGCTAGCGCCTCAACAAATTGTTCTGGTGAAGAAAACGCTGTGATCGGTGTCGCTGCGACGTGTTGCTCTTCAGGAATCCGCGCTATTGAATCTTCAATATCTAGCACTTGATCTACCTCATCCATCGCATCACCCAATCTAGCGACGTTCAAGCGCGGGAAGTCCTTTCGTTCATAAGTAGACATGTCTGCCATGCTGAGTGCTTGTTCTAGACCTGACTCCTGCTTCAAACCTTTATTTTCCAACAACTGACGTTCAATCACCTTCGCAAGTCCGATGCCTCCATCGCCAGCACCAGCCAAAGAAACAGAGATCTGCGAATCAAACATTTCCTGATAAAACTCGGTGTCGTTACTTGAGAGGATATTCCCCTCGGAGAACGTCTTGTTCGCGTCTCGCATCGATTTCAGCATCATGGATATAAACATCGACTCAAACTGTTCGGCGACGGCCTTGATGCCTTCACGACTGTCCTTGTGCCTTGCAGATTTTAAATTCTGCAGAGCGTTCAGGTCGTTATAGTTTGAAACATCTGGTGTCTGAATCATTTAGATCACCACTAGATCCGCTTTCAATGCTCCAGCCTGCTTAAGAGCCTCTAGCACGGCCATAATATCGCCCGGAGCAGCACCAACCCGATTCACTGCCTGCACGATCTCACTCAGCGTTGTCGCTGGGCCAAACTCAAACATGCGCCCATTCTCTTGCTCAATACTCACTTCAGAGCGAGGCACGACAACCGTTTCACCGTCAGCAAAGGCGTTTGGCTGACTAACCTCTGGCTCTTCGTTTATGGTCACGGTCAAACTACCATGCGTAACTGCCGCAGGCAGAACACGAACATTCTGACCAACAACGATCGTACCCGTTCGGGAATTAATGATGACGCGTGCAGGCGCCTCGCCCGGTTGGACATTCAAATTCTCAAGCATCGATAAGTAAGAGACGCGTTGCGCAGAGTCGCGAGGAGCACGCACAATTATAGAAGCACCATCCTGAGCGTAAGCCGTACCAGGACCAAGCATGTCGTTGATTTGCTGAGAGACATTCATCGCTGTTGTGAAATCAGGATTATGCAAATTAAAAGTAATGCTGTCGCCCTGACTAAAAGGACTTGGAATTGAACGCTCTACGGTGGCGCCGTTCGGAATACGGCCAACACTCGGCACATTGACGGTAATCGATGATCCGTCACTGCCTTCTGCACCAAAGCCGCCAACAACAAGGCTACCCTGTGAGATCGCATAGATTCGTCCATCCGCACCCTTAAGAGGCGTCATCAATAGGGAGCCACCGCGCAGACTTTTAGAATCACCAAGACTTGAAACGGTGATATCAATTTTTTGGCCAGGTTTCGCGAAGGCAGGCAAATCCGCATGCACAGCGACAGCGGCAATGTTCTTAGATTTCGGGTCGACGCCTGGAGGGATCGTGATGCCGAACTGATTCATCAGATTCCGAAAGGTCTGGCTCGTAAAGGGCGTTTTATCACCGGTCCCATCCAAACCAACGACCAAGCCATATCCGATGAGCTGGTTACTTCGAACCCCTTCAATGCCAGCAATATCTTTTAAACGATCTGCATGCGCTGGAGAGATCAACCAAACACTTAACACCACGAGTGCAATGGCACTGATTAAGAAAGAAAATCGTCTCAACATAAGGTACTCCCGGCTACAAAGGCCACCACTCGCTGTTGAAGAAGCGCGTCAACCAACCTTGACGATTCACCTGATCAAACTCACCCGTTCCGCCATAAGCGATCCGCGCGTTCGCGATCTTGGAAGATGAAATCGTGTTGTCGACCCCGATGTCCTCAGGACGAATCAAGCCTGTAAGACGAATAAACTCATCCCCTTGATTCAGGCTCAACCACTTCTCGCCCTGCACGCGAAGCAAGCCGTTGGGATAAACTTCAGCAACCGTCACGGAGATACTGCCCGCGAGGCTATTGCTTTGCCCAGACTCCGCAGTGCCCTCGAAAGATCGTTCAAAAGAGGGATCCGTGAGCAAGCTCATGCCTTTATAGTTGATGGTATTACCCAGAATATTGGCCTCATTGAAATCCACCTCATCATCCTTGTCGTACGTCGTTTCCGCTTGTTTGGTGGCGCGCGTCGACTCTTGAAGATTCACCGTAAGGATGTCGCCGACGTTAATGGCAACCTGATCACCATACACACTGAACTGACGATTAGACTGATAGATACTGCCTGTGATTGGCTCACCCATCATCAGGCTTTGTGCTGGAATCGGGGCATAACGCGGATCATCGGGCACGGGTTGTTCACGCGTGAGCGCTGCGCAACCGCTCATAGCAACAAGCAAAGAGGCAATAACGAGCCGCGAAGCTATATGAAAATAGCGCGATGTAAGCTCAAGATAAATACGACGCATCGTTCTACGCTCACCCAAACCTGTTAAACGTTCTGCGAAATAAATTGCAGCATTTGATCCGCAGTCGAAACCACCTTTGAGTTCATCTCGTAGGCTCGCTGCGTTGTAATCATGTTGACCAACTCGGTCACAACATCGACATTGGATGTTTCAAGCATGCCCTGACTAATCGAGCCAATGCCGTCTAGGCCGGGCGTTCCTGCGATTGGGTCACCACTTGCCTCGGTTTCGCGGAACAAGTTATTACCAATCGCCTTAAGGCCCTGAGGATTAATGAAGTCTACGAGATCAATCTGCCCAAGGTTTTGAAGTGCTGTATCGCCAACAATGGTTCCGGTCACAACACCGTCCTCACCGATCGTCAGCTCATTGATTCCCTCTGGAATGGTAATAGCAGGTTCGAGAAGGTGACCATTTGCGGTAACAACTTCACCGTCCGAATTGATTTGAAAACGACCATCTCGCGTATATCCGGTGGTGCCATCTGGCAACGCAATCTGAAACATCCCTCGACCTGAAATAGCCATATCGAGAGGACGCTCGGTGACTTGCATCGAACCTTGGCTGAATTCCTTCACCGTGCCAACAACACGAACACCTGTGCCCAGCTGAAGCCCTGAAGGCAACTGCGAGTCTTGCGAAGTCAACCCGCCTGGGTCGCGCTTAATTTGATAGAGGAGATCCTGAAATACCGCATCGTCTCGCTTAAAACCTACGGTGCCGACATTTGCCAGATTGTTGGAAATGGTAGATAGCTTGGTGTCTTGTGCACTTAAGCCTGTCTGACTGACATATAGAGCTGGATGCATACTTCTCTCCTGTAAAGTTCAAATTGGGAACCGATAACCGGTCCAATTTGATGCTTCGAGAGCTGCAACTTTATGCCGCTCTACGACGCTTAATTGACCTTACTAGGAGAATTGCAACAACCGTGCCGAGGCTTCGCTATTTTGATCAGCCTGACCCATTAATTTGACCTGAAGCTCGTACTGGCGAGACAGGGAAAGAATTTCCGTTAATGCAGAAACGGCGTTGACATTTGAACCTTCCAAAAAACCGGATTCAACACGCACATTTTCGTCGAGCTCTGGCAACGGATTGCCATCTTTGACATAAAGTAGACCATCGCCCCGCTTCTCGAGCGTCGCTGGGTCCGGGTTGACCAATCGCACACGATCAACCTGAGCAATCACACCATCTCCACCTAACGGCAACACAGATATAACGCCATCAGCGCCAACCTCTACACTGACCGAGGGAGGAATAGCGATCGGGCCGCCTTCACCCAAGACCTGTAAGCCTGCGCCAGTTCGAAGCTGACCATTTACATCAATCTGCAAGTCGCCTGCACGCGTGAACGCCTCTTCACCATCCGGAGATTGCACTGCAATCCACCCTTCGCCACTGAGCGCAATATCTAAAGGATTACCCGTTTCACGCATTGGGCCTTGCTCAAAACGTGTCGCGGGTCGCTCGGTAAGGGCATACGCTCTCGTTGGGTGATGCTCACCATAAACAGGCATTGCTCTCGCTTGCGCAAAATCCTCTTTAAACCCGGTCGTATTTAAATTCGCCAAGTTATTCGAGTGCGCACGCTGAGCATACATATTCTGTTTGGCACCACTCATTGCAATGTAAAGCGCTTTATCCACTTACCTTCTCCTGCCGGATTCGCTATTAAATATTCAGAATGGTCTGCTGAATTGTGTCGGATGTTTCAATGGTCTTTGAATTAGCCTGATAGTTACGTTGAGCAACAATCAATGCCACCAACTCTTGAGACAAATCGACGTTCGATGACTCTGTGGCCGACGCGGTAAGCACACCCAGAGAAGCGGTTCCCGGAGCACCAACAACAGCATCACCAGAGGTAAATGTTTCAATCCAAACACTCTCCCCGATAGGGGCCAAACCTTCTTTATCTCGGAAATTCGCCAAAGCCACCTGACCAAGCACTTGCGCCTCGCCATTGGAGAAACGCGAAAGAATGACACCATCACCCTCAACATCCAGACCAACCAACCGACCCGTCGTGTAGCCATTTTGCGATAAATCATTGACTGCAAAAGGGCTACCGAACTGAGTTAACTCTGAAATATCAATCTCGAAGTTAGAGCTAGTAGGAGGAAAATCGATCGGTAACACACCACCATCAACAACGTTAAGTGGCAAGGTTGCACCATTTGGATTTCCCTCTTCATCAAGAGGAATCCAGTTAGAAATCAATACGTCGTCTGTAAGCGTTTCATTGAGCGTACCGTCGCCATTGAAGACAACATTGAATGTTGCTCGCGATGGGTCGGTACCAATCAACGGATCGCCGACATCTGTGTCATCAATCAATACATGCATTTGCCATGTGCTCTGCTCTTGAGCCACATTCGATGGCTGAGGCTGCTTCACAAAGTAAAGCTCGAGCACATGTGAGTTACCAAGGCTGTCGTAAATCTTGGTCGAGGTCGCGTGGTTATACGTACCGGCATCTACTGGATCAAAGGCGTTGTTCACAAAAGGCTGACCAACGGTCGAGCCGACAATTTCACCCGTACCCGAGCTAAATGCGTAGTTATCATCAAGAATAAACTCAACCACACCACCAACAGTTGCCGTCGTGCCACCACCAACGGCTAAAGATTGCGCAGCACCCGCACTCCCCTGTACATCGAAGGCATCAGGCGCGGTGCCAGCAATTGCAAACCGCAAATCTTCACCTTGGTCTTGAATAATTTCTAGATCATTGCCATTCAATACGGCGGTCGTGCCCACCAAGGCCGAAGAGTTAATTTGCTGGCCGATATCGGCTAACTGCTCGCCCGCGGTTAAGGTTGGATCTGTCGGCTGGAATACCACTCCATTGACAGAAATAGTCATGGTTTGCGACGCGTTGTTCCAACTTGCCTCTGTAATATTTACCGAGGTTCGCGCCGACGCGTTGACCCCTGACAGAGCACTAAATCTGTCCGCTATTGCGCGCGCACTTTCATCCACTTGCGTTGTCACGGACTCTGTAGTCGTCGGTGTCGCAGGATTACCATCATCGTAGGTCACCGTTACGCTTTGCGCAGAGTAACCATTGGTTGGCCCAGCTTGCGCAACGCCGACATCGGTACCATCGGACTCTAAAGTGCTTCCGGAATCGGCCAACACACTCTCCGAGGAGCTTAAGTTCAACAAAGCAGCGACGTCGGTTGTTTGTCGAGGAGCCAAATCATTCGTCTCAACGGTTAGATCGCCAAGCACGCCAGAAACGTTACCTTCATCATCCGCCTGGAAACCTTGCACGCGCATGCCGGTATTGTTAACAAGGTAACCCTCACGGTTCACCCCAAACTGCCCAGCGCGCGAATATTTCGCTTCACCATTGTCACTCAGAATAAAATAGCCGTTACCGGTAATCGCCATATCTAGGCCGTTATCCGTAAACTCTACATTACCCTGACTGTGGATCTGACGAATCGCCTGCACCTGAACGCCGTCACCGACATCAG
Source organism: Oleiphilus sp. HI0080 (assembly GCF_001635135.1). Lineage (NCBI taxonomy): Bacteria > Pseudomonadati > Pseudomonadota > Gammaproteobacteria > Oceanospirillales > Oleiphilaceae > Oleiphilus > Oleiphilus sp. HI0080. The sequence continues at coordinate 2,525 of NZ_LWFU01000703.1, read as the reverse complement.
CAATGCCACCGCCAAAAAAACTGTTTGAATAGGCATCACCAAATTCTGCGCGCGATCGCTTAAAGCCAACTGTGCTTGCGTTTGCAATATTGTTGCCGGTGACCTCGAGATCAGTTGCGGATACTTTTAATCCGCTCAATGCTACGTTAAATGCCATGTTGAACCTCTACTGATTAACTAATTGATTTCTCGAACGCTCTCTATCGGAACGCTCCCTAGGCCAGCCAGATTAAGCGTCACCGCACCACCGCCTTGAGCGATCGAAACACTGATTACCTGTGAGGCAAATAAGGTGTCGAGCTGCTCAGAACCAGTACTTGTTTTGCTTTCTGCTTTTATTGTGTATCTGTCATTGGGCATCACATCGCCTTGCTCATTCTTGCCATCCCAACTAAACGGGACGGAACCGGCAAATTGCTGCCCCATATCTATTCGTCTTACCAATTCACCAGACCCGTTGAGGATGGAAACACTCAAGTTGCTCGTACCCGAAGGCAAATCAATCATCCCCGAGATGGTTCCATCTGACAGCAACGGTGAATCAGCGCCTGGCACCAGAACATTGCGCCCAACCATGGCAGAAGCCTGTAAGGCCTGAGACGATTGAAACTGCTCACTGAAACTATCCACAGTACTGCTAATCTGCTGCATCTCTTCAAGCGCACTAAACTCGGCCAACTGCGAGATAAACGCGCCATTGTCCTGCGGTTCAAGTGGGTTCTGGTTCTCAAGCTGTGCAATCATTAACTCAAGAAACTCGTTCTTACCAAGATCGCCTTTTTTGGCGGCTTCCTGGCTGCCCTCCAGTCGATAACCCGAAAGCGGATCAACTGCATTATTGGTATTGATATCAGTCATAATCTGGCCCTACCTACTGACCCAGAGTGAGAATTCGTTGCATCATAGTTTTTGCGGCTTCCATGACATCGACATTGGTTTGAAAGCTTCGCGAAGCAGAAAGCATATCTGCCATTTCCTCAACCACATTCACATTTGGATACATCACAAAACCTTCTTCATCTGCCAGCGGGTGATCAGGCTGATAGCGCATATCTAAAGCTGCATCCGTTTCAACAATCCCCTTCACTTGCACGCCACGGCTTGCTTGGTCTTGCATGGAGGGCATAAACACGTCCATCGCATTTTGCTGGATGGCAGAAAAAACGGGCTTTCTGGCGCGATAAACCTCACCGGTACTGCTTGCAGCACTATCAGCATTCGCGATATTACTTGCTGTTGTATTGAGTCTGACCGATTGGGCTGACATGCCCGATCCGGCAATATCAAAAATAGAGTTTAGAGACATGCTTACTCACCCTTTATCGCTTTACTAAGTGACTTAAACTTTCCATTTAAAAACTGGAAACTTGTTTGATAGTCGAGAACATTCTTAGTGAACTCGGCAAGCTCTTGCTGAGTGTCGACCGTATTCCCATCGAGTGAAGGTTGCAGAGGCGTGCGGTAAAGGACTTCCGCTTTTCCCATTTCCGAATGATTCGAAATGTGTCCCGAGCTGGTGGCCGCCATGTTGAGCTGATCACCAAGCTGCGCATTTTGTTCCGCTAAAGCCGCTTTGAAATCGATGTCTCGTGCTTTAAACCCAGGTGTATCAGCATTCGCGAGGTTATTCGCCATCAACTCAGCACGCTGAACCCGAAGCTCTAGCGCTTGCGGATGTATACCTAATGCATTATCGAATGAAATTGCCATTGAGCCCTTCCTGTTTCACATAGAAGAGTAAAAGCAAGAGAAGTGCCAACTATTTTTATTATAAAATTCAGAGACTTAGGATTTTACCTGAGGGATGCGAACGGCAAAGAATGACCTATCAAAATCGGCCGCTCTGAACGCCTACCAGTAATAAAAATGATCGTCGAATTGAAGTGTCGGGATGCGCTTCGCATCACCAACAGGGGTACCTATGTAGAGAAACCCTACCAGACTCTCATGCTCCTCAATGCGCAAGGCCTGCTTAACATGAGGATTAACCGCCATATCACCTGTTCGCCAAATACCACCAAAACCACAGGCCTGAAGCGCAATCAATATGTGTGCTAATCCCGATGCGACGGATTGCTCTTGCTCAAAAACAGGCACTTTTGGATGCTCAATGTTTTTTGATATTGCTACAAGAACCAATGGCGCGCGCAACGGCATTGCTCGACATTTTTCTAACTTCGCATCTGAAGCCGACGGATCGCTTCGCTGAGCAGCGTGGGCAAAAATCTCTCCAAGCTCCTCTCGACGTTCTCCTTCAACTAAAAGATAACGAGCTGGCCTAAGAACCTTATGATCAGGAGCGCGCATCGCCGTCATGAGAATCCGCTTTAAAAGCGCACCCTCCGGCGCTGGAGACTCAAGCCTCGGATACGAGACTCGCGTATGCAAAAGCTCAAGAACATCGCTAGATAATGACATTTCGCTCATAGCGCTCGGGTTCCTCAGAAAAATTGTGTATAAAAAATGGAGGTGCTACTCTAGCTCTCGAAAAATCGGACGTGCCTTAACGTGAACCATAAGGTGCG
>NZ_LWFU01000702.1:0-1020 GCF_001635135.1 Oleiphilus sp. HI0080 | reverse complement strand
AAGAGGGGATCCTATGAAGAAGCCTGAGTTAATTGCCGCAATTGCAGAAGAAACTGGTTTAACGAAAGATAAATCTGGAGAAGTTCTAAACGCTCTGCTTGATGAAATTACCAACGCAATGACGCGTGACGATGCCGTTAGTTTGATTGGTTTTGGAACTTTCTCTCAGCGCACCCGAAGTGCGCGTACAGGTAAGAACCCGCAGACCGGTAAAGCTATTCAAATACCTGCTAGCAAGTCAGTTGGTTTTAAGCCTGGCAAGGCTTTGAAAGACGCCGTTAACTAGATGCAGAATAAACGAGCGCACCGCTTACAAAGGTGTGCTCGATCGTTCCCGTCACTTGCTCACCCAATAGCGGAGTGTTTTTTCCCGAAGAGTGTATATCGCTCTCGTCTAACGTGCGCTCGTCAAAGTTTAAGATGCTGAAGTTCGCTTTTTGGCCAGGCATAATTTGATTGGCTTGCAAGCCAAGCACGGCGGATGACCTTTCGTTCATTGCTTTTATAAATACCTCTAGAGCAAGTTCGCCAGCCGAATCTAGCTTCATTGCATAATGAAATACGTGCTCGATGGTGCTTATACCAGTTGCAGACTCTGCAAAAGGCGCGTTTTTAGCGGATACGCTGCGTGGCTCATGGGCACTGGTGATTGCATCGATGGTTCCGTCGATCACGCCTTCAATGAGCGCTTTCCTATCACGCTCGCTTCTTAGAGGAGGGATGGTATGAAAGTTATTGTTGAAACCCAAAACGGCTTCGTCGGTATAACACAGGTTTGCGATGGCGACATCTGCGGTAATTCGAGTGCCTTTCTTTTTCGCTTCACGAACAAGGTTGACGGAATCTTCGCAAGACAGATTACTAAGATGTAGCCTGACGCCGCTCGCTTCAGCGAGCATGATGAGTTGTGCGATAGCAACCGTTTCAGCAATGTTAGGAATGCCCTTGAGCCCCATTCTGGTCGATATTGCACCGCTATGCATGCTTCCTTGATAAAGGGAGCGGACCATCGGGTGCATA
>NZ_LWFU01000701.1:0-1115 GCF_001635135.1 Oleiphilus sp. HI0080 | reverse complement strand
CGGATGCAATCTGAAAGTTGGCAATCACGCGCTCCATCAGCAAACCGCTCTTGTTTTCGCTCATGAGGGTCTGCGCCTCTGGAAGCGAAATTGTCTGTGCTGGCGTCACCTTGTTAAGCATTTTCGCAAAATCACGAGAATTGTCGGGATGGCTTAATTGGTAATCAATGGGTTGAAAAACACCAACACGGACGCCGATCCGCTCAAGTGCGTAAACTAAACCATAGGTGATTGACGTCAACCCGGATTGCACGTTGGTTGGAGACAAAAAGAAAGCCTTGCTCATTCGGTGTATCCTTACTTAATTCTTACAGAGTTCTGCGCTTTGGGAGGCAATCATCCACTCTTCGTCAGTCTTAGTAACGAATATAGGGAGACTGCTGTTGTCGTTAATTGGAACAATATCGTGTTCAATTTTATTGTTTCGGGAGAGGTCGAGCTTGAACCCAAGACCCGCGAGCAGTGTGACCGTTTTATCGCGAATACGCGTAGCGTTTTCTCCGATACCGCCCGTAAATATTAAGCCGTCTACGCGATCAAGCGAGACCCTCATGCCGCTGATGTGTTTGGCTAATCGAAAGCAGAACATATCAATGGCGAGTGCTGCATCGTAGTCACCTTCGTTTGCGGCCTTTTCTAATGTGCGCATATCATTCGAGAGTCCGGATACGCCAAGTAAGCCGCTTTGTTTATTTAACAGCGTGTCTATCTGTTCGCCCGAGTAACCTTGTCGAAGCAGATAAGCAAAAATACCGGGGTCGATATCACCGCTCCGTGTTCCCATGACGAGCCCCTCGAGCGGCGTCATTCCCATTGAAGTATCCACGCTATTTCCGTTTGAAATCGCGCACACGCTTGCTCCGTTGCCTAAGTGTGCGCTTATGAAACTGCAATTTGCTAATGGCTTGCCAAGGTGTTTAGCGGTCGCTTCAGCAACAAAGTGATGGCTCGTACCATGAAACCCGTATCTGCGAACGGAAAGCTCTTCATAAAGATGTTTGGGTAGTGCGTAACGAAAGGCGCACGCTGGCATGGTTTGGTGGAATGCCGTGTCAAACACCGCAACTTGTGGCACTTCTGGATACGCTTTCGACAAAAGCTCTATACCCATAAGG